>NZ_JBEPQT010000026.1:0-93549 GCF_040547985.1 Bradyrhizobium sp. LB14.3 | reverse complement strand
CCGAGACCCGCATAATCCACCGAACCGCCGTATACGGACCCGTACGTACGGTGGTGTGGGAGGGGCGACGCCGCGAGGCGTCCCCCTATCCCGATTGAGGCCGGGCAGAACAGTGTCAGGCGTAATCGCTGCCGCCGTCGTCTCCGCCGCCAAAGTCGCTGTCGTCGGCAACGTCCACATTGTCGTCGTCGTAATTCTGATCGTTATTCTGATCGTTGTCGTTGTGATCGTTATTCGACGCCTGATCTGCGAAGTTTTGACGCGAATCCTCGCGATTGCCCGAGCCGATGTCGTTGAGACCGGCGTCGCGCGCGAGCGAGCCGCCGGACTGGTCGCTACCGCTCCAGGGGCTGCGGTCGCCCGTGGCATTGGTGTCGCCGAAGGCCTGCTGGTGCGATCCGCCCATCATGCCGCGAATGCTGGAGAGCAGCAGCGAGCCGCCGACGACGCCGGCTGCGGCTGCCGCCGCGGTGCCGAGGAACGAGCCGCCGCCACCGCCGACTGGCGGGGCACCATAGCCCTGACCTTGCCCCGGACCTTGTTGACCTGGACCTTGGCCGTAAGCCTGCCCATAAGGCGGCTGGCCATATCCCGGTTGACCCGGCTGCGTCGCCTGGCCGCTGTTCCAGACAGGGCGCGAGTCGCGCTGCGGCACGTTCGGAACCGAGCCGCGCGACGGGCCCCCGCCGAACAGCGTGTCGCGCATGGTATCCAGGAAGCCGCCGGACTGCGCCTGCTCGGGCGCCTGCCCCGCCTCCAGTTCCTGGATGCGGACATGGGCCCGCTTCAGGGCTTCGTCCTGCAACAGCACGGTCTGCACCAGCGCATAGATGGCGCCGGGGGCCTTGCGCAGGCCGTCGGAGATTGCGGCGATCGCGTCGGGGTCGCGCGGTGCGTTTTCCAGTTTCGAAAGCCGGTCAAAAAGCTCGTCGACGAGCTGGCGTTCCTGCGGCGTCATGGTCAGTCTCCCTCGCGCAAAACAAGCACGAGGCAGATGTAGGGTTCCATTGTGGCCCCAACAGTGCCGGCCGGATTAAATTTCGGTATGCGACAAGCTGCCTCGCGGGGTCGGCCTTTTCGCCGATTTCATCCCAGCGTGACGCCGCTGTCCGTTAGCAGGCGCGCAAAGGCTTCACTGGCGAGATAACCGTGTTCGCGCTCGCGGACATCCGTCATCGGGTCGAGGCCGGTAAGGACTTCGTCGACGAAGCCGGGATGACACATGATGAGGCCGCCATCCGGCAGGCCTTCGAGAAATTGCCGCATCAATGCACCGAAATCGGCCGCCTGCGTGAAATCATAGGCGCCGGCGAAGCCGGGATTGAAGCTGAGGCCCGCACTGCCGGCGCGGCGGCGGAATTGCGCGCTGAGGATATCGAGCACCATGGCTTTTGGTGAAGCCAGCCGCTGCATAAGCGGCAGGTCCCGGCCGCCCTGGCGCACCCAGGCTTTTGGCGCGGCTTCGGCGACCGCGTCGACAAAGCCGTCGCGCACCTGCGGATAGAGCTGCACATGCTGATGGCCGTCGACGAAGTCAGGCGCGCGCCCGAACGCTTTCGCGAAGGCTGCCAGCTGCGCCTTGACCTCGTTGCGAAAGAATTCACGGTCGAGCCTTCGCGCAAGGCCCGCGCGCAGCAGCTTTGGAAACGGCAGAAACATGTCGCCGTCGAGCGGGCGGAAATGCATGGTGAGCGGCCGGAACGGCGCGGACAATGTTACGTGCAATCCGATCGCGCAGCGTGGGCTCGCCTTCGCCGCGGCCTGGAGCGCCTCGATCTCGCTGCGTTCGATCGCAGGTCCCACCATCATCACCGACGTGGCGTTGAGACGGCCGCGCTCGATCAGGTCGCGGATGGCGCGATTGACGCCCGGGCTGATGCCATAATCGTCGGCGCAGAGCCAGATCCGCCGCGGACTCGCGGCCGCGCTCATTCGGCCGCCGTCCTCTTCGAGGCGTCGTCGGCCTTGTCGGTCTCGAAATGCTTTTCGCTGTGCTCGGCAACGAAGTAGATCGGGCGCGCCTTCAGCTCGGACAGGATCTTGCCGATATATTCGCCGACGATGCCGATCATGATGAGCTGCACGCCGCCGATTGTCATCAGGCCGATCACGAGCGAGGGATAGCCGGGCACCTGCTTGCCGGTGGTCAAGACCTCCCAAAGGATCGAGATGCCGAACAGGAAGGCGCCGCCGGCGAGGATCACGCCGAGCAGGCTGGCAAAGCGCAGCGGCGCCACCGAGAACGAGGTCACCCCTTCGATCGAAAGACCCAGCAGGCGCGCGGCGCTGAAGGTCGTCACGCCATGGGTGCGCGGCGCGGGCTCGTAATCGACGCGGATCTGGCGGAAGCCGATCCAGCTCGCGAGGCCCTTGAAGAAGCGGTTGCGTTCCGGCAGCTGCCTGAGAGCCGCGACCGCCCGCGGCGACAGCAAGCGGAAGTCCCCGGCGTCCTCCGGGATCTTTTGGCGGGCCCCCCAATTGATCAGCGCGTAGAAGCCGCGCCCGGCGAGCCGCCGCAGGAAGGGCTCGTTGTCGCGATGCGCCTTGGCGGTATAGACAACGTCATAGCCGTCCTCGATCCAGTGCCGCACCAGCTGCTCGACCAGCGCCGGCGGATGCTGGCCGTCGCCATCCATGAACAGCACCGCGCCGAGCCTGGCATGGTCGAGGCCGGCCATCAGCGCCGCCTCCTTGCCGAAATTGCGCGACAGCGAGACCACCTGGACGTCGACCGCATCGGCCGGCAGCGAGTGGGCGATCGCCAGCGTCGCATCCGCGCTGCCGTCGTCGACATAGACGATTTCGCAGCCGAGCCGATAGCGTTGCCGCAGGGTCTTGGCGAGTTCGCAGATGCGCTGGTGCAAGGCGGCGAGGCCCGCCGCCTCGTTGTAGAGGGGGACGACAATCGACAGTCCCTTCGCGGCGGCGCTCGCCGCGGTGGTCGTCATGCCGGAAACGTCAGAGCCCAGCGTCATCGATCAAAGGTTCCAGAGGCGTTCAAGGTCATCTCAACAGCATATGGTAGCTGCCGTTTGCTGTCGCTAAGCTGAACGGACCTGAGGCTCACTGCCGCAGGAATGCCTCGAGTTTGGCGAACAGCGGGTTCTCCCGGTCGTACACGTAATCCAGCGAAACCACCGAGACGGTCTCGGCGCCATGCGCGCGCAGGAAGCTCGCGAGTGCATAGAGCTGGCCCGGCGGGCAGTGCAGCGTGAGCATGCCTGACGAGGTCGGCCCGCCGAAAGGGGCTTCAACGCCGAAGCGCTCGTGGGCCTCGGTGAGCATGGCCGCGTCGCACTGCCGGAAGCGGGTGCGGACCTCGCGGTATTTGTTGGCCCGCGCCCGCGCCGCGATGTGATCCAGGATGACGCGCGCGGTCTCCCGCGCCTGCGGCGACCAGTCGGCATCTCTCGACGCCACCAGATTGGCCTGGCTGCGCAGGATGATGCCGTCGTCGAGCACCCTGAGCCCGTTCGCGACCAGTGTCGCGCCGGTCGTGGTGATGTCGACGATCAGCTCAGCGCTGCCGGCCGCGGGCGCGCCCTCGGTCGCGCCGGTGCTTTCGACGATGCGGTAATCGGTGATGCCCTGGCTCTGGAAGAAGGTGCGGGTGAGGTTGATGAACTTGGTCGCGACCCGCATCCGCATGTGATGCTGCTCACGAAAGCCGGTGGTGACGTCGTCGAGGTCGGCCATGGTGCGGACATCGATCCACGCCTGCGGCACCGCCACGACGACGTCGGCATAACCGAAACCCAGCCCCTCGATCAGCGCGACGCGTTCGTCGGCGTCCGCAATGTTCTCGCGCACCAGATCTTCCCCGGTAACGCCGAGATGCGCCACGCCGCGGGACAATTGTGAGGCGATCTCACTCGCCGAGAGGTAGGCGACCTCGACATGGTCGAGGCCTGCAATCGTGCCGCGATAGTCGCGTGCGCCGCCGGCCTTCGACAGCTTGAGCCCTGCACGGGCGAAGAAGGCTTCGGTGTTTTCCTGAAGGCGGCCCTTGGAGGGAACGGCCAGAACGAATGGCGCGCTCATGACTTAAGCTCCCACCTTGCGGCCGATCCTGGTCAGCGCGTCCACCCAGACCGAGAAGCCGACCGCGGGGATCGGCTCGACTGAACCGAGTTGGGTCATGAGCCCGTCGTAGCGGCCGCCGGCAACCAGCGGCTCGGCGCCGTTGCCGCGGTGATGCAGCTCGAATTCGAAGCCGGTGTAATAGTCGAGACCGCGTCCGAACGCAGTCGAGAAGCGGGTCTGCTTCACGTCGATACCGCGCGCCGCCATGAAGCCGACCCGGCTTTCGAACTGGTCGATAGCGGCAGCGAGGTCCAGCTTCGCGTCAGTGGTGAGCGTGCGCAGTTCGGCGACAGCGTCGTCGGGATTGCCGCTGATTCCGAGGAAGCGCTTGAGCACGGCGATGGCCTCGCGCGGCAGCGCGCCGCCCTTCAGCGTCGACTGCTCCAGGAAGCGGTCGGCGATCTCGGCCGTGGTGCGGCCGCCGACATTGGTGGTGCCGGCGATCGACATCAGATCGGTGACGAAGGCCAACGCGGCCTTGCGGTCGGAGCCGGCCAGGGCTGCCAGCACGCCCTCATATTCGCTGCGGGTCGCAGGAGTTGCGGCTGCCAGGCGCTCCAGATCCTGCTCCAGGCTGATCTTGCGGTTGAAATCCTTGACCAGGCGGCGGCGCCAGACCGGATAGAGATCGAGCGCGTCGAGCAGCGCGTTGAACAGCGCCACGTCGCCGGTGCGGATCTCGACGTCGCGGACGCCGAAGGCCGCGGTTGCCTCCAGCGCCAACGCCAGCATCTCGGCATCGGCGGCGGCACGGTCCTGGCGGCCGAACGATTCGATGCCGGCCTGCAGGAATTCACTGGCCTGGCCACTGCGGTAGCGGAACACCGGACCGAGATAGCTGAACCCGGCCGGCTGGCCGGCGCGGCTGGAGGCGAGGTAATCGCGCGCCACCGGAATGGTCAGGTCCGGGCGCAAGCAGAGCTCCTCACCGGACAGATCCGTGGTCAGGTACAGGCTTTTGCGGATGTCTTCGCCGGAGAGGTCCAGGAACGGTTCGGCCGGCTGCAGGATCGCGGGCTCGGCCCTGACATAGCCGGCCTGTGCGAACGACAACAGCAGCGTGTCCGCCCAGGCGGCGGAGCCGGCAACATTTGAGGTGGCAGTCGCGGTCATCTCGGGGTCCATCGTCCCGGTGGAACCGGGCAGGGCAAGCAAGGGAAGCGAATTGCCGCAGGCCTTAGCATGGCCCGAAAGCGGTTTCGACCTCCAAAGGATCAATCGCTTAACGGTCGGCCAATGCCCGGGATCAGGCAGTCCCGCCGCCCCAATCGCCCAGCACCGCCTGCACCAGCGCCAGCGCGGCCACCGCGGCGGTGTCGGCCCGCATGATCCGGGGTCCCAGCGCCAGCCGCAGGATTTTCGGCTGCCGCAGCAGCAGCGCCCGCTCTTCCTCGGCAAAGCCGCCCTCGGGGCCGATCAGCACGTCGATGCCAACTCTGCCTTGGTCGTGTCCCGCCTCGCGTGCGCCTCGCAGGCTCCGAATCGGGTTTTCGAGCTCCGCCGCCTCGTCGCAGAAGATCAGCAGCCTGCCGGCGGCGCGCTGGCTGAGGAAGCGCTCCAGCGGCGCCGGCTCGGCGACAGTGGCGATGCTGAGGATGCCGCATTGCTCGGCTGCCTCGACGACATTGGCGCGCATCCGCTCGGTATTGACCCGGGAGGCCTGGGTGAACCGGGTCAGGACCGGCTGAAGCGTGGCGGCGCCCATCTCGATGGCCTTCTGCACCATGTAATCGAGCCGGGCATGCTTGAGCGGGGCGAAGACGTAAGTGAGGTCGGGCAGCCGGTCCTGGGCCCGGGTCTGCTGGAGGATGACGAGGCCGTCCGGTCGCTTGCGGCCTTCAATGGCGGCCTGCCACTCGCCGTCGCGGCCGTTGAACGCCAAAACCTCGGCCCCGGCGGCAAGCCGCAGCACATTGCCGAGATAATTGGCCTGATCTCGGTCGAGCTCGACCCTGCCGTCCTGGGCAAGGGGGGCGTCGACGAACAGGCGGGGGCCGCGGAAATCGTGGGAGGGCATCGTTCAAAGGTCCAATTTGTGGCCGTTGTTAACCGAAAGCAGTACTTTCGGGGTAAATATTGCCAAATTGGTGCGTCGGCGCGCCGCGCTCTTGCCCTATTCGGCGGGTTGTTAAGGGCCGGCGGGAATCGAGCGCGCTGGTTGCGCTTCAATTGGGAAGACGCCGAATCCCGCAAGCTCCTGCCGGAGAGACTGCCTTGATGATCCGTCATTTGATGGTTCCAATCACTGCCGCCATGGTCACGATGGGTGCCGCTTGTGCCTATGCGCAGGGTTTCCCGGCGCCGTTGCCCGGTCAGGCCCCAACCAGTTCCGCGTTCCCGCCCGTGAATGGCTCCGCGCCAGTCGCCTCCGTCGGCGGCGCGCCGCAATCGTCCTTCCCCGTGAACGGCGCTGCGCCCGTCGGTGGCGGCACCGGCGCTTTCAGCGCGGCTCCGCCGACGCAAGGTGGTCCCGCCGAGGATTGCATGAAGGCGTTCATGCCTCTGCGTGAGGAAGCCGAAAAGCGCGGCAAGCTGATCAAGATCGCAAGCGACCGTCACGCGCCGCCGGACGAGGCCTGCAAGCTGATCCGCAACTTCAGCCAGGCCGAATCCAAGATGGTCAAATACATCGAGGCCAACGCCGCCAAATGCGGGATCCCGCCGCAGGTCGGCGGGCAGATGAAGGATGGCCACAAGAACACTGAGGCCATGCAGGCGAAGGTCTGCAACGTCGCGCAGCAGATGCAGAACCAGCCGCGCGGTCCGGCCGGCCCGTCATTGAGCGAAGTGCTGGGCTCGTCGGCCTCGGCGCCCGAGGCCAATGCGGGCAAGAAGGGCGGCAGCACCTTCGACACACTCAACGGCAACGTCCTCACCCGATGAACGACACATCCGCCCGCGTTGCCGATTCCACCGGCAACTGGGTCGATACGCGCGCGCCGCAATGGGCGCGGCCTTATCTGCGCTTGTCCCGCTTCGATCGTCCGATCGGCTCCTGGCTTCTGTTGATGCCGTGCTGGTGGTCGGCGGCGCTCGCCGCCGGCATGGCGCATGACGTCGGCCGCCTGCCGCTCACCATCGTCCTGTTCTTGGTCGGCGCCTTCGTGATGCGGGGCGCCGGCTGTACCTGGAACGACATTACCGACCGCGATCTCGACGACAAGGTCGAGCGCACCCGCTCGCGGCCGCTACCGTCGGGCCAGGTGAGCGCGAAACAGGCGCTGGCCTTCATGGTCGCGCAGGCGCTGATCGGGCTCGTGGTGTTGCTGCAGTTCAACCGCTTCGCGATCCTGACCGGCGTTGCCTCGCTGCTGATCGTCGCGATCTACCCGTTCATGAAGCGCATCACCTGGTGGCCGCAGACCGTGCTCGGGCTCGCCTTCTCCTGGGGCGCCCTGATGGGATTTGCCGTCACCTTCGGACGCATCGACGTCACCGCGCTCGTGCTCTATGCCGGCGCGATTTCCTGGGTGATCGGCTACGACACGATCTACGCGCACCAGGACGCCGAGGACGATGCGCTGATCGGCATCAAGTCCACCGCGCGCCTGTTCGGCGCCCATACGCACCAGGCGCTGATCTTGTTCTACGGCCTTGCGGTGATGCTGATCGGCGTGGCGCTGGCGTCAGGCGATGCGCGCTGGCCGGCGTGGCTCGGACTGATAGCCTTCGCCGTGCATCTGTCGTGGCAGATCGCGCGGCTGGATATCAGCGACGGCGAACTCTGCAAGCGCCTGTTCTATTCGAACCGCGATGCGGGATTTCTGCTGTTTGCGGGTTTGCTGGCCGACGCGGTGATGCGGGCGGCTTAAGTCCGCGCGATAATCTCGCGCTCATCGCGATGCACCGACAACTCCCGTGCAACACCGGTGCGCCGGCGCATCAAGAATTTCGGACGGCGGTCGCGGATCGCGTTGGCGCGGCGACGGCGCGGCGACGGCTTGCGTGCGCCTTCGTCGAGCTGCGGAAGCGCGAACAGCTCGCTCCAGATCGCCCATGCTTCACTGAGCTCGTCGCCATCGGCGCTGACCAGCAGCGGAACGGACAGCGAGGGATCGCGGTGCACGAGGACGAGGGACTGCGCCTCGTCATTGCCGCGTAGCGCAACGCCGGTGAAGTCGCTGACGCGGACGTTGATTGCCATCCGCATGCCGCGGACGGCACGGCGCAGCACGACGCGTTCGCGATGAAGCTCGATCTGCCGGACATATCCGTCGGCGCGCGGATCATGCGCATCGAAGCGGACCGGAAGGGAAAGGGGGTCGAGCCGCAGGGAGCGGCTCGACCCGGCGGGAGCGGTCCCGCTTGTTGCTGTTTGACGCCTCACGGCTTTAGTTCTCCCCGCCAGGATTATGTTCCCGGTCGATGTGAGGACCTTAGCGCGGGCGTTTCCGAAACCGCTTAAAAAGGCTGGTTAATCCAACCTCACCGCCGAGCATGATTGACAAGACCTTGGCGCGCATGATTGACGAGACGTTGCGCCAACTGTGCGAATCTGAACTTTCGGCGGGCTGAAAATGCTTGAAGTCCGCGCTATCAGGGCACATTTGTGGGTTCCGGTCCCGAACCCCGCCCCAACAGGATTTCGTTTGTGAACCCTTCACCAAGCTCGACGCTTTCGCCCAAGGATTCGTCCACATCCGGCCGCGACCTGTTTGACCAGTCTGCGCTCTCCGATCTCGCGCAGCGGCTGGTGGAGGCTGCCAAACGCGCCGGCGCAGATGCGGCCGATGCGGTCGCGGTGCGTGGCGTCTCGCAAGGCGTCGAGGTGCGCGACGGCCGCGTCGAGGAATCCGAGCGGTCTGAGGGCGACGATGTCGGCCTGCGCGTGCTGGTCGGCCGGCGCCAGGCGGTGGTCTCGACCAACGACGCCAGCGGCGATGCCGTGACCGCGCTTGCCGAACGCGCCGTTGCGATGGCGCGCGTTGCGCCAGACGATAAATATGTCGGTCTTGCCGATCCCGCGCTGCTCGCGCGCGATTTCCCCGATCTCGATCTGCTCGACCCCGACGTACCCGCAACCTCGGAGCTGGAGCGCCGCGCGCTCGAAGCCGAAGCCGCGGCGCTCAGCGTGAAGGGCGTGGCCAAATCCGGCGGCGCCTCCGCCTCCGCCGGCATGGGCGGCATGGTGCTCGTCACCAGCACCGGCTTCCACGGCTCTTATCTGCGTTCCAGCCAGGGCATCTCCGCCACCGCAATTGTCGGCGAAGGCACCGGCATGGAGCGCGACTACGATTTCACCTCGGCGCCGCATGGTGCGGACCTCTTGTCACCGGAGATCATCGGCCGTTCCGCGGGCGAGCGCACCGTGGCGCGCGCCAATCCGCGCAAGGTCCAGACCTGCAAGGTGCCTGTAGTATTCGATCCGCGCGTGGCGGGCTCGCTGGTCGGTCACGTCGTCGGTGCCATCAATGGCGCTTCGATCGCGCGCAAGACCAGCTTTCTGAAGGACAAGCTCGGCCAGCAGCTGTTCGCCAGGAACATCCGCATCATCGACGACCCCCTGCGCAAACGCGGCCTGCGCTCGCAGACGTTTGACGCCGAAGGCGTTGCGGTGAAGAAGATCGCGCTGATCGACGAAGGCGTGCTGACGACCTGGCTGCTCGACTGCGCCACCGCGCGCGAGCTCGGCCTCACCACCACCGGCCACGCCCATCGCGGCGTGTCCTCCTCGCCGTCACCCGGGCCGTACAATCTGCATCTCGAACCCGGCACGCCGACGCCGGCCGAGCTGATCGCCGACATCAAGCAGGGCTTCTACGTCACCGATTTGATCGGCTCGGGCGTCAACGGCGTCACCGGCGATTACAGCCGCGGCGCCTCCGGCTTCTGGATCGAGAACGGCGAGCTCACCTATGCCGTTAGCGAGGTGACGATCGCCGGCCATCTGTTCGAGATCTTCAAGTCGATGCAGCCGGCGAACAATCTCGAGTTCCGCTACGGCGTCAATGCGCCGACGGTGCGCATCGAAAGTTTGACGCTTGGCGGACGCTGACGCGAACTCAACAAGCGAAACCGTCCTGACGCGCGACGCCGCGCTGCTGAGAGACACGGTGCGAGAGGCGGGCGCACTCGCGCGATCGATGTTCCGCACCGAGCTGAAGAAGTGGACCAAGGGCGCGTCCTCGCCGGTCTCGGAGGCCGACATTGCCGTCAACGATCTCCTGGAAGCGCGCCTGCGCGCAGCGACGCCCGACTATGGCTGGCTGTCGGAGGAGAGCGCCGACGACGAGGTGCGGCTGTCGCGGCGGCTGACCTGGATCGTCGATCCCATCGACGGCACCCGCAACTACCTCAATGGCCATGACGAATGGTGCGTCAGCGTCGCGCTGGTCGAGGATGCCTTGCCGGTGCTGGGTGCGGTGTTCGCGCCGACCAGCGACGAGTTCTTCTTCGCGGCGCGCGGGCAGGGCACGACGGTCAACGGCAAGGCCGTGCGGGCGACGTCCGGATCCGATCTCGACTTCTCGCGTGTCGCGGGCCCGAAGCCCTTGGTCGAGCGCCTGAAGCCGTCACTGGGCGAGATCAAGCTGCATCCGCGAATCGGTTCGCTCGCGCTGCGGCTCTGCCGGGTCGCCCACGGCGCGCTGGATGCGGCTTTTGCGGGCGGCAACAGTCATGACTGGGACCTTGCGGCGGCCGATTTGATCGTGCAGGAAGCGGATGGTAGGATGAGCGACCTCTCCGGAGATCCCATCCTCTATAACCGCCGGGAAGTCACGCACGGGGTGCTGGTGGCAGCGGGTCGCGATCGTCATGCGAACATTGTCGCGCATTTTCGAAACCGCCCCTTGCCGTGAAGCGCTTTCTCGTGCTTGTCGAACACTGCTTTGCCGGGCAGCCGTTAGGAACAGAACCGATGCCAGATAGTGCCCCGCAACAACTGCTCCACCTCGTCGTCGGCGGCGAGCTCGTCGATCTCGAGCACAACACCTTCAAGAACCTCGACGAGGTCGAGGTCGTCGGTCTCTATCCGAATTATGCGACGGCCCACGCGGCCTGGCGAGCCAAGGCGCAGAGCACGGTCGACAACGCGCAGATGCGCTATTTCATCGTCCATCTCCACAGGCTGCTCGACCCGAATCAAGAACCGGCGCGTTGAAAAAGCTGCTTCGCAATACGCTGCGGAGCAGCTTCGTTCAGCGTGCCGTGGGAATCCTGGCGGCCGAATATCTGCGTCTGGTCTGGCGGACCAACACATTCACGTTCGATCCGCCTGACGTCTATGACCGCGTCGAGCCGCAGATCCCGGCGATCTTCGCGTTTTGGCACGGCCAGCATTTCCTCACCCCCTTCATCAAGAACAAGGATTCGTACAAGGCCAGGGTCCTGATCTCCCGTCACCGCGACGGCGAGTTCAACGCGATTGCCGCCGAGCGGCTCGGCATCGGCACCATCCGCGGGTCCGGCGACCATGGCGGCGCATTTCACCGCAAGGGCGGGGTCGGGGCCTTCAAGGAAATGGTGCGGACGCTCCAGGACGGTTGTAATGTCGCGCTGACCGCCGATGTCCCCAAGCGCTCGCGCGTGGCCGGGCTCGGCATCATCATGCTCGCACGGGAATCGGGGCGGCCGATCATGCCTTTTGCGATGGCGACCAGCCGCTTCGTCCGGCTCGAGAACTGGGACCGCACCACCATCAACCTGCCGTTCGGGCGGGGCGCATTGGTCGGCATCAAGGAAATCCACGTTCCGCCGGATGCGGACGCCGCCACCATGGAAGCGCTGCGGCTCGAGCTGGAAGAGACCTTGAACGAGGCGACCCGGCGCGCCTATGCGCAACTCGGCCGCCCGGGACCTGCAGATGCCTAAATCGCTGCCCGGCTCGCTGCCGATGACGCTGCGGATGTATCGGCGGCTGGCTCGCGGCCTGGTGCCGCTCGCGCCTGCGCTGATCAAGCGACGCCTGAAACAGGGCAAGGAAGATCCCGCGCGTGTCGGCGAACGGCGGGGCCTGTCCCGGGACGTGCGGCCGCACGGCCCGCTGGTCTGGATTCACGGCGCCAGCGTCGGCGAGGTCCTGGCCGCTGCCGCGCTGATCGAGCGCTTGCGCGATCTCAATTTGCGCATTCTGCTTACCTCCGGCACCGTCACCTCGGCCGCGGTGGTGGCAAAACGCTTTCCGCCGGACGTCATCCATCAATACGTGCCGTATGATTCCCCGCGTTATGTCGCGCGCTTCCTCGACCATTGGAAGCCGTCGCTGGCGCTGTTCATCGAATCCGATTTGTGGCCGAACCTGATCCTGGCGGGCGCTGCGCGACGCGTGCCGATGGTGCTGATCAACGGGCGGATGTCGCCGCGTTCCTTCCCGCGCTGGCGCCGCATGCATGGTACCATCTCGGCGCTGCTATCGCGGTTCGACATTTGTCTGGCGCAGTCGAAGACCGATGCCGAGCGCTTCTCGACGCTCGGCGGCCGCGACGTGCTCACCACGGGCAATCTCAAGCTCGACGTTCCGGCGCCGCCGGCCGATCCCGCTAAGCTCGAACGGCTGATGGCGATGACGCGCGGGCGTCCGGTCATCGTCGCGGCCTCGACCCATCCGGGCGAGGAGGAGATGCTGGTGGCGGCCCATCGCAGCCTCGCCGGTTTCTTCCCGCAGCTTCTGACCGTGATCGTGCCGCGCCATCCGGATCGCGGCTCCTCGATCGCGGGCCTGATCACGGCGTCCGGCCTGAAGCCGCACCTGCGCTCGCGCGACGAGCTGCCGACTGCGACTACCGACGTTTATGTCGCCGACACCATGGGCGAACTCGGTCTGTTCTACCGCCTCTCGCCGATCGTGTTCATGGGCGGATCGCTGATCCGTCATGGCGGCCAGAATCCGATCGAGGCGATCAAGCTCGGCGCGGCCATCGTCCACGGTCCGCACGTCTTCAATTTCGCCGATGTCTACGAGGCGCTCGACCGCAGCGGCGGCGCGCGCCAGGCCGAGACGCAGGAACTGCTGATCAAGCAACTCGGGCAGTTGCTCGCCGATCCCACCGTGCGCGACAAGATGCATCGGTCGGGCGCCGGCGTAGTCGAGGATCTCGGCGGCGCGCTGAACCGCACCATGACCGCGCTCGAGCCCTATCTGTTGCAGTTGCGGATCGAGATGGGAGCCGCCAATGCGTGAGCCGGCCTTCTGGTACCGGCCACGTTCCCTCGAGTCGCGCGTATTATCGCCGCTGGGCGCGCTCTACGGCGCGATCACCGAACGGCGGATGCTGCGCGAGGGCGTGGACGCGGGCATCCCCGTAATCTGCGTCGGCAACTACCATGTCGGCGGCGCCGGCAAGACGCCGACCGTGCTGGCGCTGACGAAGCTCTTGCGCGAGCTCGGCGAGACGCCGGTGGTGCTCAGCCGCGGCTATGGTGGCAGCCTCAAAGGGCCGGTGATGGTTGACCGGATGCGTCACACCGCTTCCGACATCGGCGACGAGCCGCTGATGATGGCGCGCGACGTCCCTGTTGCAGTCGCGCGCGATCGCCTTGACGGCGTCGTGCTGGCGAAGTCGCAAGGCGCCACCGTGATCCTGATGGACGACGGTTTCCAGAACCCGCGTGTTTTGAAGGACACCTCGCTGATCGTGATCGACAGCGAACGCGGCCTCGGCAATGGCAAGGTATTTCCGGCCGGGCCCCTGCGCGCACCGCTGAAGGCGCAGCTCGCGCGCACCGACGCGCTGGTGCTGATCGGCGGTGGCCGCGCCGCCAACGATGTTGCGGCCGAGCTGGCCAAGCGCAACAAGCCGGAGCTGCGCGCGCGGCTGAAGCCGGATGCCGGGTCGGTCGCAAGACTGTTGGGCAAGCCGGTGTTCGCGTTCGCCGGCATCGGCGATCCCGAACGATTCTTCCGCACGCTGCGCGCTGGCGGCATCGAGGTCGCGCGCACGCGCGCCTTCGCCGATCATCACATGTTTTCAAATGACGAGATCGCAGCGCTCGCCGCGGAGGCACAGCGCGAGCAGCAAACGCTAGTGACGACGGAAAAGGATCTCGCACGCCTGCACGGCCGCGAAGGCGTGCCCGACGGCATCGTGCCTTTCGCGGTCCAGCTCGAGTTCGATGACCCGGCCGCGCTCCGGCAGCTGATCAGCGATCATCTCTACAAGGCGCGCGAGCGGCGGTTCGGCAGGCGATGATTCTGTAGGGTGGCCAAAGCGACTCCGCCACAGCCCAAAGAGCGAAGGCGAAGACGCGCCCCGTATCCATGCCGCCCCGAACGAGCGGAAGCAAAGTGACTCGGAGAAAGATCAGATTGCACGTCGCTCTCGCCTTGGTGGATTGTGGACGCCACGGGTGTGATGGAAAACAGCTCACCCGGCGTGATGCGACAACTGACAGGGGCGACATGTCGCGGCTGATGAATTCTCTTCCGCACGTTCGGGAGTTGATGTAGCCTCGCATGAGAGCCGTCGCCGCCCGGAAGCTGACATCCGGATCTAAAGCGAAGCCGCCGCAGTCGAACGAAGCGGCGGCAACGCTCACCTCACAGCAAGAATCATGTCTGCAAACCGATGCGAGGCGAAGGTCTTGCAGCGTCCATTGGCGGACCATGCTGTACGGCGCGTGCTGCGTCCGGCGCCATAGGTCCGACTGAGCGTGCTTGCCAGCGCCTCGGTAACGGCCTGCGCTGTCAATCATGCTCACCACGCCCCAACGGCCATCAATCCGATAATGGTCAGGCACGAGACGCAGGCCACCATGACGGTATAGTACTCGGCTGTATTCATTGCTGCCTCCCAAACTGTTCCAATTGCTTGGTCACTGCTACACGGGAGAGATCGCCGGTCTCGGGGTCGCTTCAATTCGGCGCGCCGCGACCGGTCTTGCGTTGCGCGTCCGTCCTCTCATCGTCACCCTTATCCGGATGATGATGCGCTTCGAGAGCTTCAGAGCGTTCAGCTGCGATCAAAAGCTGTTTCCGCATTTCAGCGAGGCGGGCGCGGCAATATTCACGATAGAGCAGGTCTAGTATGGTGGGCATGATCAGCCCCGTCGTTTGACTTTCGATTTACAGATATTCCACCGCGATTTTCGAGGTGATCGTAGCCCGTCAGATGGCTCTTCGTTATGAGCCCGTTCACAGACTGCGCCAATTCCAAAGCTCAATGGCCGTTTGGTTGACTTGATTGTCTGTGCGATAAAAGAGCAGGGCTAGTTACCTAAGGTCTCACTATAGCAGCGCTCTGTTTCACCAAGACTTCGTCAAACAACCTGAGAGCGCCGACCGCAACAAAGAATCCAACCACAACGCGAAATAACTAACCACGGAGTGCAAGCACTATTCGATGCAACGCGGATTGGCACGACGGAGATCATTTGCTGTGAGACGCGCACTTCAGGCGCCCGCGAACACCGTCGCGACGCCGATGCGGACCATTCTCATACCTCGCGATAAGCTGCACCTGTCGTGCTACGCCGGCAGGGCAGCTGCGCTTTGCCCATCCGACAGCAGCCTGCCATTCAGGCGCCATTCATCGCAAGCTCCTATCGTTTTCAGACGTTCAGGAGAATTCGATGAAGTTGTCGTCCGCCGCCGTCGCCGCCGGCCTTGTGTGTCTGATCATTGTGCCCGTGTTTGCACAAACGGCGCCGCCGGCTACTCAAACCGCCACGGTTCCGGTTCCCGCGACCAAGCGCGTGACGTGCCTCAGCTCGACGCAAAATATGAAGGGGCAGGACAAGCGCGACCAGATGCAGCTCTGCATGGCGCAGGCGCGGGTCGATTGCCTGAAGCAAGCGATCGATCAGAAGGTCGTCGGCGAGATCAGGAAGAGCTTCATCAAGACTTGCGTGGGCGCGGATGGCACGGAGCAGCACTAGAAGCGCGCCCGCGGCCTCACGATTGCGGCTTCGGCGCGCCGGGGTAATGCCGCTCGAGCACGGCGGCGGGCGTGGCGTAAGCTTCCTGCAGGTCCACGCTCCAGTATTTCAACTCGTCGAGCGGGATGCGCGTGTCGGTGATGGCGCAGCGCACGAAGGTCCCCGGCGAGATCACACGGAAGTCGCCGTCGAGATATTGCACCTGCGCTTCGCCATGGCCCGAGGGGCCGAACTTGTTCAGCACGGTCGAAAGTCTCCGTGGAAGGCCGCTCCGTGGAAGACCCTGGAGGGCACGATGTGTTGGACGGGATGTAGCATAGATAGGGTGGCTTGTCCGCCCGGTAAACCCACCGGTTTGTGATGTTTTGGCGCCGTTTCCGCGTGATAGTGCTTGAACGAAGGATCCAACGGCAGAGTCCGATGTATCTTCCGTTAACCGCCCTGTTCCTGACGTTCCTGATATCGGCCGCGCAAGCGTCGCCGGCGCCGCAGCAGGTCGAGATTCCGCTGGCGTCGGGCGTGCTGCATGCGCAGCTCTACAAGCCTGAGGGCACGGGGCCGTTTCCGGCCGTGATCGCGCTCCACGGCTGCGGCGGGCTCGGCGGCCATTCCGATTCCGTGCTGTCGCGCTATCGCGACTGGGCCGAGCGTCTGCTCAAGTCCGGCAACGCCGTGCTGCTCCCTGACAGCTACGGCTCGCGCGAGCTCGGGCCGCAATGTCGCGTCAAGGAGATGCACGTCAAGGCGCGGCGTGAGCGCGTTGCCGACATCGCGGCTTCGCGCGCCTGGCTGATGAAGCAAAGCTGGGTGGTGCGCGACCGCGTCAGCCTGATGGGTTGGGCGAATGGCGCCAGCGCGCTGCTCTGGGCCGTGCGTCCGCAGGGTGGTGCGCGCGACGCTGGTCCCGATTTCCGCGCCGCGATCGCGTTCTATCCGGACTGCAGGATTTCCGCAGGTTTGGGGTGGAGCACGCGGGTGCCGACTTTGGTGCTGATCGGCGCCAATGACGACGTGTCGTCGCCGCCGGCCTGCCGCCAGATGGTCGAGGGCGCGCATGGGCGCAGCGCGCTCGCACGCATCGTGGTCTATCCCGGCGCCTATCACGATTTCGACCGCGCCAACACGCCGCTGCACGCAGCTGCCGGCAGCACCGACGCCGCCGCACCCGAGCACGGTCATCTCGGCACCGATGCGGTCGCGCGTGCGGAGTCGCAAAACGAGGTCGCGGAGTGGCTGGCCCGGTGAGGCCGCGCTGAAGGTCCTGCAGCCCGGATGAGCGCAGCGATATCCGGGTAGGTCTGTCCCGCATGTTGCTGCGCTCATGCGGGCTACATGTGCCGAGCGGGGCCGCCCGACGGAACAACAGCGGACAGCCCCGCATCGACCACCGCCCTGCACGGCAATTGATGGCCGACTGTAACTCTACGGATCGCGCACGGATGCGGTTTCAACATTTGACGACGCCATCATTCGACCACGATGTCGAATAAATGCATCTTCCATGCGCAACCACTTCGTCCTGTTCTCCTCCGCACTGATTGTCTTCACCGTCGCGGTCTTCCTGTTCGAAGCCCATGCCGGCGCGCCGCAACTCGCGCCGGAACATTGCGGCTTCTGGACCACGATCGACGCGGGATTGTCCTGCCGGTAGGTAGGCACTCCGTCATTGCGAGCGGAGCGAAGCAATCCAGAGTCTTTCCGGTGAGGGATTCTGGATTTCTTCGCTGCGCTCGCAATGACGGGGATGGGGTGCATTTGCACGCACACTCGCTGTCATCGCCCGGCTTGACCGGGCGATCCAGTACTCCGAGACGTCAGTGGCTCATCGAGAGGCTGCGGCGTACTGGATTCCCCGCCTGCGCGGGGAATGACACTGAGGGCGGAGCAGCGCCGCGCCGCTAGAACAAATTACCCTGATCCACCGGCTTGCCCATGCGCTTCGGTGCGGGTTTGGTGTCCTGCGCGGCGGGCTTCGACTGCGTTGGCGCACGCTTCGCCGCGGGCGCAGGCCGATCCGCATCCGCCGTCGCGGCCACACGGCCATCCGCAAACTCGATCTCCACCCGCGCATTCGGCCCGACGCTGTCGGCCGAGTGCAGGGGATGGCCGGCTTCATCGCGCACCAGCGCAAAGCCGCGCGCGAGCACGCCGCGATAGGACAAAGCGGAGAGCAGCTTGCCGCTGTTCTCGACGCGGGCATCCAGCCGCTGCAACAACGTGACCAGCGCGCGGCCCGCGCGCTCGGCAAGTCGATGCGTGCGTTCGCGCTGACGCGCAATCGCGTTGCGTTGTGCCTGCGCGTTGGAGAGCTTTGAGGCGCGCAAGCGCACCTCCAGCCCGGCAAAGCGGTCGCGCCGCCGCCGCAGCAGCGAGCGCGTGGACAGGCCGAGCCGCTCGCCGCACACGGTGAGGCGATGATCGGCCTGCGCGATCTGGCCGTGCAGCACCCGCAGCGTCAGCTTGGCGCCGGCGGCGGTGAACCGGCGGAAATGCGCATGCGTGTTGGCCTTGAGGCAGCGGGGCAGGGACGCACCCGCCGAATCCAGCCGCTGCCGCGGGATCGCCAGCAGGTCGCCGGCTGCCGGCAGCGCGCGCGCGGCGGCACGCAGCTCGCTGCGGCGGCTCTCATGGGCGCGCTGCCAATAGGCGCGGGTGCGTCGCCCGAGATCGGCGACCTCGACAAAGAGATCGCTGCGCACCGGCACCGCCATTTCGGCTGCCGCCGTCGGCGTCGGCGCGCGCTTGTCGGCGACGAAATCGATCAGCGTGATGTCGGTCTCGTGGCCCACCGCCGAGATCAGCGGGATCATGCTCTCGGCCGCGGCGCGGACCACGATCTCCTCGTTGAACGACCACAAATCCTCCAGCGAGCCGCCGCCGCGTGCGACGATCAGCACGTCGGGCCGCGGAATCTTGCCGCCCTCCGGCAGCGCGTTGAAGCCGCGGATCGCGGCCGCGACCTGCTCGGCCGAGCCTTCGCCCTGCACCTTGACCGGCCACACCAGCACGTGGCGGGGAAAGCGGTCCTCCAGGCGGTGCAGGATGTCGCGGATCACGGCGCCGGTCGGCGAGGTCACGACGCCGATCACCTCCGGCAGCCACGGCAAGAGCTGCTTTCGCGCCTCGTCGAACAGGCCTTCGGCGGCGAGCTTCCTCTTGCGCTCCTCCATCAGCGCCATCAGGGCGCCGATGCCGGCCGGCTCCAGCGCCTCGATCACGATCTGGTATTTCGAGGAGCCCGGATAGGTGGTCAGCTTGCCGGTGGCGATGACCTCGAGCCCCTCCTGGGGCTTGAAGCGCATCCGCCCGTGCACGCCCTTCCAGATCACCGCCTCGATCTTGGCGCTCTCGTCCTTGAGCGCGAAATAGCAATGGCCGGAGGAATGAGCCCCGCGGAAGCCGGAGATCTCGCCGCGGACCCGGACATGGCCATAGGTGTCCTCGACCGTCCGTTTCAGGGACTGCGAGAGCTCGGAAACGGTGAATTCGGGGGTGTTGAGCAGAGGCTCTGCAGGCGGCATCGGCAAACGATTCGGCATTTGGGGATCGGACCCGACGTTAAGGATTTTTGCAGCGCGGCGCCAATCCGGGGATTGATTGAGAGAGTACTCTGCAATATAGAGTTCTCTATATTTGATCAGTTTGAGGGAAGTAGATCATGGCAATTCGACTGCTACGCGGCGTTTTGAGCGGACTGAAATGGGCCTTGTGTGCGGTCGGCGGCGTGGCGCTGATCCTGGCCGCGATGATCGCAACGCCGCTGGAGCGGCCGCCGGAGATGCGATCGGTCTCCGACTCCGCCAAGGGCATCGATTGGTCCACGCTGCCGGCCCTGGAGCGTTTTCAGGCCCGCGACGGCACCTGGATCGGTTTCCGCCATTACGCGCCGATTGGCGCCGCGACGGGCCGTGGCGCGATCTTCATCCACGGCTCTTCCGGCTCCAGCGGCACCGTCAATCACGCCCTGACCCATGCGATCGCCTCGCGCGGGGTGGAGACCTGGGCGCTCGACATCCGCGGCCATGGCGGCTCCGGTACGCGCGGCGACATCGGCCATGTCGGCCAGCTCGAAGACGACCTCGTCGACTTCGTCGCCGAGGTGCGCAAGACCGCGCCGGAGCTGCCGCTCACTTTGATCGGCCATTCCGCCGGTGCCGGCTTCTCGCTGCGCGTCGCCGCGACACCGATCATGCAGGACATGTTCGTGCGCACGGTGCTGCTGGCGCCCTATCTCGGCTATGACGCGCCGACCAACAAGCCGCATTCCGGCGGCTGGGCCAATTTCGACCTGCCGCGCTTTCTTGGGCTCGCCGCCCTGCGCAAGCTCGGCATCGACTGCTGCGCGCAGCTTCCGGTGCTCGCTCTCGCCGTGCCGGCGAGTTCGGCAAAGTATCTCGTCTCCACCTATTCCGACCGCCTGACGCGCAATTTCGCGACGCGCGGCTATCGCGTCGATCTTCCGGCGACGATACGTCCGATCACGATCTTCGGCGGCGCCGAGGACGAGATGATGATCTCGGACAAATATGCGGAGACCGTGCAGGCCATCAAACCGTCGGTCGACGTCAAGATCATCGACGGCATCAACCACATGGGCATCGTCACCAACCAGAAGGCGGTCTCGCTCATTGCCGACGATGTGGCAACGCGCGGGGCAGGGCAGTCATGATGCGCCCCGTTGACGGCAAGGCAATCGCAGCTGAGCCTCATCCTGAGGAGACCGCGCAGCGGTCGTCTCGAAGGACGAGGCACTTGCTCGGCTGTCACCGAACCCATGGCCATCCTTCGAGACGCCCGCCTGCGTCGGGCCCTCAGGATGAGGGCGGAGTTTGCGGCAGCCGCTTTAACGGGTCCTGGTGCAGCTGAGCCTCATCCTGAGGAGACCGCTGGAAGCGGTCGTCTCGAAGCCTCATCCTGAGGAGACCGCGTAGCGGTCGTCTCGAAGGACGAGGCGCGCGCTCAGGTGTCACCGAGCGTCATACGAGATAGCCCAGGGACAGAAAGGGACGACATGATCGACAGCAAGGAGGCGTCCGCGGCGCTGGCCGATATCGACGACATCGTCCAGCGCGTGAAGCAATCGCAGCTCTACGAGCTGGCGGGCCTCGCGGTCGTCTGGTGGGGCATATTGGTGTTCGCGGGCAATCTCGTGACCTGGCTTTGGCCGATCTATGCGATCTACGCCTGGGTTGCCGTGGATGTTGTCGGCGTCGTCGGTCTGGTTGCACTCCGCCTGCTCAATCCGCCGCGCCACGCCCATGGTCGCGGCTTCGAGATCAGACTGCTTCTGCTGTTCGTGCTGTTCTTCGCCTTCGGTTATCTCTGCACCAGCGTGATCGGTCATTTCGGTCCGCGCCAGCTGGGCACGTTCTGGCCGCTTTATTTCATGCTGTTCTACGCGCTGGCGGGTCTCTGGTTCGGCTATGCCTTCATTGCGATCGGTCTTGGAATTGCCGCGCTGACGCTGATCGGCTTCTTCTATATCGGCGAGGCGTTTCCGCTCTGGATGGCCTTCGTCAACGGCGGTGGCCTGATCCTCGGCGGGCTCTGGATGCGGCGGATCTGATGGCCGAGCTCGACGACATCATTCACCAGCCGTTGCGGCTGAAGATCATGGCGGCGCTGAACGCGCTGCCGGCCGCCGCAGGATTGGAGTTTTCCCGGCTGAAAAAGCTCACTGCCGCGACCGACGGCAATCTCGGTGCGCATATCGAGACGCTGGCCAAGGCGGGCTACGTTTCGGTGGAAAAAGCCTTCGTCGGCAAGAAGCCGCAGACCACGGTGACTGCCACCGCCGCCGGCCGCGGCGCGTTCGCGCGGCATGTGACGACGTTGCAGGAGATCATTGCGGGGAAGCAGGTGTAGGCTCCGCTGTCATCGCGGTGCTGATTGTTGTGCCCTCGCCCCTTGCGGGAGAGGGCAACTCCGCTGGTCAATAGAGGCTCACTTGGGTGAGGGTTCTCGTCCTGCTCCCACTTGAGTCTGCGAATACAATGACCGTGCGCTAAGCTATATCAACTGGATGCTTTGGCCTTGGAATTTAGAGCACTGTCACCGTAATTCCCGATAACGAACGGGACGTACTTGAACTTCTTGTCAGTCATCGCTGCATCATGAAGCCAAGTGAGCGCGCGGGCGATGGCAGCGGCTTCCAGCCCCAACATCGCACGCGTGCTGCCAATCAAGCTAATGCATGTTACTGCATTTCAATTGTAAGCGTGGCGGGAAAAGCCGGCAATGCCGCACATGCAGCTACTTCTTACTCTCTAGCCGAGAAGCAATCTCTCGTACCAATTGCTTTATGGCAACTTTGGTATCAGCCTCAAAATCTGCGAGCTTGATCTTCTTCTCTCTAACTTTGTTCAGGAACTCATACGCCAAAATAGGCTTCGAGTGACCGCCTGTCTTTGCATGTTGGGAGTTCTTGCCCTCGTAATTTAGATCGGGATCACCGAGAACGTGCGAGCAGAAGTCTTTTTTAGAGAATATATCCTCAATGCCGTCGCCGGGAATCTTGAACATGCGTTGCTTAGAAACCGCTTCATCATCTCCAAACATGTAACGCTTGAGGTTATTGTATGCTTGCCTTCCGGCGCTGTCGTCGTCAACGGCGACAATGAACTCTAAGCCCCACCCCAAGAACATATTCGCCAATGTTTGCACGTTGCTCGCCCCCGTGGCGGCAATGAAGTAAACCTCCTGCTTTTCTCCCAGCATCTCCCAGAAAGAGGTCAGATAGTAGAACCCACTGATTTCCTCCAAAATCACATTATTTCTTTTTTTGACTACCTGCTGATGAGAGAGATCAACACCCATCGCAGTCAATACAGGTGACAGCGTGTCTCTCGACGCTGCGCCAAGTTCATGAGCGTGAACGAGCTTCGTAGGCGAATTGTCCGCGTCGCCGTCTCTTTGTGCTGCGATGACCCGGTAAAGCTTATCGTATTCGATCAAGTGTGGACTGTGTGTCGAGTACACGATCTGGCTTTTACTCGACTTCGCCAACCGATTGATCAGTGCCAAAACGTCGGCCTGCGCTTTTGAATGCAGATTTGCGCCCGGCTCATCGAACAGGAATACGGTCCCTTGCTCGTCTTTTTCAGAAGCCTTTAGTTGGAGATAGAAGGAAATAAACCAGCGGACGCCTAGACTGCGTTGCTTGGGGAATAGTTGATTTGTTCCATCCGTGATCCAAAATTCGAGATGGGGCATCCCAGCAGTCTTCTGACCGCCTGGACCGTAGTAAGCAAATACACACTTCAGTTGTAGTTTCTCGTTCTTGCCAATCGTTTGGCTCCAGAACGAACTGAAGTCGGCAGTAACAGTCGCATTCGCGCGCGCTAACAGCGTCTGCTGGGTTCGTGGACTTCCATCCACGAGCGTGTCCAAGTTTATATTAGCGATCCTGAGGAAATTGGCGGCAGCCTGCGTTCCCGCGCCCGAAAGCACCCACCCACCCTTTTGTCCTTTTTGAATGTCGACTCGGTCAGGCAAGAGACCTGCGGCTTGATCAAACAACACGGTATCTGGAGCAATTGCGATTATCTCGTCAGCGAGCGTTTCCGGTGTGAGGATATGCACATGCACAGCTTCTTCGTCGCTTGCCTTCTCGTCGTCATCCGCGTCCTCATTCTTTTCATCTTCCGCGCGATCGTCTCCATCATCTGCGGCTTTCGTTGCGGTGCTGTTCGGCGGGCCGTTCTTCAACAGCAATTCCGCTAGATCTTTATCTTCGCAGGAGGGTTCGCAGACATATTTTGCGTTGGCAGCGTCGTAGCGCCAGCGAAAGTTCAGGATAAGGTCATTTTCGGTAAGCTCAAGATACACTCCCAGGGCATATACTTGGTCTTGGTCGTATGCGGCGAGGTTCGCCAGAAGTCGTTTGGTGTCGACCTTGAGGCGCAAGAATACGGCAGGCAACTCAGCATCGATCCGACAATCGTCGTCGGTGATATCGGTGGCATGGAACGTTGTGGCGAGGGCTTCGAGGATTGATGATTTTCCGCTTTCGTTTTGTCCAACCACTACGGTGATGCCGTCGGACGCAAAGGGGCACCATCCCGTATCAACGATCGAACGAAAATTGGTAATCCGAAACGCAATCAACCTCATATTCAGCCTCCCACCCAGCAGGTAGCATGTACGTGCAACCGCCGGCGGTAAGCAAGTTGCTCCACGCGTTGCTCGTTAGGCCCTTGTGGAAAGACCAGAATAGTGTGCAAATATTGATCTAACCTCCGTTGCGGCGTTCAGCTTCGGCAATGTTCGTCCTTCTGCCGAAGGTGGAGATAGCTTCCGGAGCTTCGCCAGCCGCTCTGCGCATAGTACGGCCCGACGGATTCCGGGCTCGTGGCTTCGCCGCGTCCGGGAATAACGGGAGGGTGGGTCCAGCCCCCTTCACACTCGCCCCGATTCGTGCGACCTCCGCCCCCAGAAAAACCCCTCATTCGAGCCCTCAATGCACATTCTCCTGCTCGGTTCCGGCGGCCGCGAACATGCCCTGGCGTGGAAGATCGCAGCCTCTCCCCTGGTGACCAAATTCTGGTGCGCACCGGGCAATGCCGGGATCGCGCGCGAGGCGGAATGCGTGGCGCTCGATGTCGCCGACCATGGCGCGGTGATCGACTTCTGCAAAACGAATGCGGTCGAGCTCGTGGTGGTCGGCCCGGAGACGCCGCTGGCGGCCGGTATCGTCGATGACCTCACCGCCGCCGGCATCAAGGCATTCGGACCGGACAAGATCCCCGCCCAGCTCGAAAGCTCCAAGGGCTTTACCAAGGCGCTCTGCACCGAATTCGGCATTCCGACCGGCGCCTACAAGCGCTTTACCAACGCCAGCGATGCGCGTGCCTATGTCCAGAGCCAGGGCGCGCCGATCGTGGTCAAGGCCGACGGCCTTGCCGCCGGCAAGGGCGTCGTCGTCGCCAAGACCGTGCGCGAGGCCGAGGACGCCATCGCCATGATGTTCGAGGGCGCCTTCGGCGAGGCCGGCGCTGAGGTCGTGATCGAGGAGTTTTTGCCGGGCCGCGAGATCAGCTTCTTCGCGCTGTGCGACGGCGAGACCGCCATTCCGCTGGCGTCCGCGCAGGACCACAAGCGCGTGTTCGACCACGACGTCGGCCCGAACACCGGCGGCATGGGCGCCTATTCGCCGACGCCGCTGGTCACGCCTGCGATCCACGACGCGATCATGGCCAAGATCATTCTGCCGACGGTCGCCGGCATGAAGCAGCGCGGCACGCCGTTCCGCGGCATCCTCTATGCCGGGATCATGCTGACGACGCAGGGCCCAAAACTGTTCGAGTTCAACGTCCGCTTCGGCGATCCCGAGTGCCAGGTGCTGATGCTGCGGATGATGTCGGACATCGTGCCGGCGTTCCTGGCGTCCTGCGACGGGCAGCTGAAGCATTTTGATCTGCGCTGGCATCCGGATTCCGCGCTCACGGTGGTGATGGCGGCGAAGGGATATCCCGGCGACTATCAGAAGGGCACGCGGATCGAAGGGCTCGATGACGCCGCGAAGGTCGAGACCGCCGAGATCTTCCACGCCGGGACGGTCGAGAAGGACGGCGCCATCCTCGCCAATGGCGGCCGCGTGCTCAATGTCTGCGCGCTCGGCAAGACCGTGACGGAAGCGCAAGGCCGCGCCTATCAGGCCGTCGACCGCATCAACTGGCCGGAAGGCTTTTGCCGCCGCGACATCGGCTGGCAGGCGGTGGAAGCCGAGAAGGCCAAGGCCTGACAGCGGTTTTTCGCACGCGCGCGCAATGTCCGGCCGCGCCCGTCGGCACTCCAAAATTGTGCAGGCAGGTGTTGAACTTAGCTACTGTGCATGGGGTTGTTTTCGAGATTTTTGTTTTGGGGCACCCCAAGTCTTGGGCACTTCAAGACTGAGCAGGATCCAGCGCTGACCAGATAAGGATGCAGAAGATGTCCGATCTCGCCGACCTCTATCCCGGCTTCGCCTCCGAATGGATCAACACCTCCTTCGGCCGCATCTTCGCCCGCGTCGGCGGCAAGGGACCGCCGCTGTTGCTGCTGCACGGCTTCTCCGAGACCAACGTGATGTGGCACCGCGTCGCGCCGCAGCTGAGCGACCGGTTCACGCTGATCATCGCCGATCTGCCCGGCTATGGCTGGTCCGACATGCCCGAGAGCGATGCGCTGCACATGCCCTACAGCAAGCGCGCGATGGCCAAGGCCATGGTCGAGGCGATGGAGAGCCTTGGCCACGTGCACTTCGCGCTCGCCGGCCACGATCGCGGCGGCCGCGTCTCCTATCGCCTTGCGCTCGATCATCCCGGCCGGCTGTCGCGCCTCGCCGTGCTCGATATCCTGCCGACCTATAATTACTGGGAGCGGATGAACCGCGCCTATGCGCTGAAGATCTACCACTGGACTTTTCTGGCGCAGCCAGCCCCGTTGCCGGAAACGCTGATCTCGAGCCACGGCGAGTTCTTCCTGCGCTTCAAGATGGCGAGCCAGACCCGGTCGAAGACGCTCGACGCCATCGACGAGCGCGCGCTCGAACACTACATCGCCCCGTTCCGCGATCCCGCCCGCGTCCACGCGATGTGCGAGGATTATCGCGCCGGCGCCTATTTCGATTACGATCTCGACAAGGCGGACTTCGAGGCCGGCAAGAAGATCACCATTCCGATGCAGGCGCTGTGGGGCGATGCCGGTATTGCGCAAGCCGCCGCCACCCCGCTCGACATCTGGAAGCAATGGGCGACGAATGTCGTCGGCATGCCGGTGGATTCGGGGCACTTCCTCACCGAGGAGAACCCAGATGTCACCGCCAAGGCGCTGCGCGAGTTCTTTGCGGCGGCTTAACGCCGCTCCCGGAAGAAGTCCTTGAGCAGCCGCGCCGACTCGCTTTCGCCGACCCCGGAATAGACATCCGGGACGTGATGGCAGGTTGGCGAGGTGAAGAACCTCACGCCGGACTCGATCGCGCCGCCCTTGGGATCGGCGGCGCCGTAATAGAGCCGCCTCACCCTTGCAAAGGAGATCGCGCCCGCACACATGGTGCAGGGCTCCAGCGTCACGTAGAGGTCGCAGTCGACCAGACGCTCGCTGCCGATCTTTTTGGCGGCTTCGCGGAGCGCGACAATCTCGGCATGGGCGGTCGGATCATAGTCGGTCAGGGTCCGGTTCGCCGCGGTGGCGATGACCTCGAAGTTGCGGACCACGACGCATCCGATCGGAACTTCGCCCGACTTTCCGGCGTTTTCGGCCGTTCTGAGCGCCAAATCCATGAAAGAGGGGGCTTTCAAGCCTCGTATCATCCCGAGAAACCTGCTAGTAGCTGCGCCTTCAGCAGAAGTGCTTACCGAATTTGCCTGAGCATGCGGCTCGAAACGAGCGCGCACAATGCTTTCTGGCCACCCCCTGAGTGAGATTATTCATGCCTCGCGACAGCGACAAAGACAATGATTCCCGCGGCCGGCGCGACCGTGGCCCGGCCAAGGGCGGCCGTTCCGGCAAGGCTCGGGGCCCCGAGAAGAAGTTCGCCAAGCGCGGATTTGAGGGCAAGGGCGACAGCCGCCCGCCCCGCGGCGACAGTGACAGCCGACCGGTCCGCCGCCGCGAAGACGGTGATGCGCCACGCCGCGATTTCAGCGACCGCCCGAAGTTCAAGCGCGAAGACCGGCCGCGCGGCGAGGATCGTGGCGAGCGCAGCTTCAAGCCGCGTGGCGATCGTCCCTTCAAGCCGCGTGAAGACCGTCCGTTTTCCGATCGTCCGTCGCGCGACGGCGAGAAGCGCCCGTTCAAGCCCCGTGGCGACCGCCCATTTTCTGATCGCCCCTCGCGCGATGGCGAGAAGCGGCCGTTCAAGCCGCGCGGTGATCGCCCGTCCTATGGGCGTGATGACCGTCCGCCGCGCAGGGATCGCGACGATTCCCGTCCGTCCGGCCGGACCGGTGACACGAAGTTTGGCGACAAGCGACCTTACGCACCGCGTGGCGACCGTCCGGAACGCAAGTTCGACGGCGAGCGGAAGTTTTCGCGCGGCGCACCGGACCGTGGCGAGCGCAGCGATTCAAAGCCTTGGCAGAAGCGCGATGCGGCTCCCCGTGGGGACCGGCCGCCGCGCAAGGACTTCAGCAAGGGCCCGCGCAAGGATTTTGGCGGCAGCGACCGCGGTCAGGACAAGCCCTGGCAGAAGCGCGACGATCGGCAAGGCGGCGGCGAAGACCGTCCGCGCTTTTCGCGTTCGCGCGACGATCGTCCATCGGGTGATCGTCCGTTCCGTGAGCGTCCCAAATTCGATCGTCCCCGCGATGATCGTCCCAAGTTCGATCGGCCCCGTCGTGACAGCGATGGTGAGCGTGGTGGGCGCGGCGGCGACCGCCCGAAATTCGATCGTCCGCGCGAGCGCTCCGACTGGCACGAGCATCCGCGCAGCGAGAGCGATCGTCCGCGCCGCGAAAACGAGGACGACAGCAGGATCTTCGAGAAACGTCCGGCCTTCGGCGGTCGCGGCGCCTATCGCGGCCGTGATCGGGACTTCGAAGGCCGCCCGCGCCGGGACGAAGCACCGAAGCCGAAGAAGGCCGGCGAGCGTATCGCCAAGGTGCTGTCGCGTGCGGGCCTCGCCTCGCGCCGCGATGCCGAGGAGATGGTCACGCAGGGCCGCGTCGCCGTCAACGGCCGTGTCATCAATTCGCCGGCGCTCGACATCACCGCGAACGATGTCGTCACCATCGACGGCAAGCCGATGCCGGAGCGCGAGCGCACGCGGCTGTTCCTCTATCACAAGCCGCGCGGGCTGATGACGACGCATGACGACCCCGAGGGGCGTCCGACCGTGT
The DNA here is from genome assembly GCF_040547985.1 of Bradyrhizobium sp. LB14.3. NCBI lineage: Bacteria > Pseudomonadati > Pseudomonadota > Alphaproteobacteria > Hyphomicrobiales > Nitrobacteraceae > Bradyrhizobium > Bradyrhizobium sp. LB14.3. The sequence goes on along the minus strand of NZ_JBEPQT010000026.1, from coordinate 64,834 downwards.
TCGACAATTTGCCCGAAGGCCTGCCGCGGCTGATCTCGATCGGCCGGCTCGACTTCAACACCGAGGGCCTGCTGCTGCTCACCAATGATGGTGGGCTCGCGCGCACGCTGGAGCTGCCGGACACCGGCTGGCTGCGCCGCTATCGCGTCCGCGCCCACGGCGACGTCACGCAGGCGCAGCTCGACGAGCTGAAGAACGGCATCGAGGTTGAGGGCGTCAAATACGGTCCGATCGACGCCACGCTGGAGCGTGACCAGGGCGCCAATGTGTGGCTGGTTTTCGCGATCCGCGAAGGCAAGAACCGCGAAGTGCGCAACGTCTGCGCCCATCTCGGGCTCGAGGTGAACCGGCTGATCCGGGTGTCCTACGGACCGTTCCAGCTCGGCGAGGTCCCCGAAGGCCAGGTCGAGGAGATCAAGTCGCGCGTGCTGCGCGACCAGCTCGGCGACAAGATCATCGAGAAGTCGGGTGCGCAGTTCGATGTGCCGCAGAAATCTGCCGCGCGTGAGGGAGACGACGCGCCGCGCGAGAAGAAGCCTGCCAGCAAGCGCGGCGTGATCAGCGACCGCAAGGGCCGCCGCGTGCTGGTGCAGCGCACCGGCAGCGAGGAGGCGCGCGAGCGCAACGAGTCCGAAGCCAGTGGCTACGGCCCGCCGCGCCGTCCCAAGCGCGGCTATCACGGCAAGCGCGATCTGGCGCCGAAGGAGGACTGACGTTGCGCGTCGTCGGCGGTCGATTGAAGGGGCGCAATCTGGCCTCACCGTCCTCGCGCGACATCCGCCCCACGGCGGACCGCCTGCGCGAGTCCGTGTTCAACATCCTCGTGCACGCCTATGACGATCCGATTTCGGACGCGCGCGTGCTCGATCTCTTCGCCGGCACCGGCGCGCTCGGCATCGAGGCGTCGTCACGCGGCGCGAAATTCACGCTGTTCGTCGACAACGGCGCGGAAGCGCGCGCCCTGCTCCGCAACAATGTCGAGTCGCTGGGCCTCGGCGGCGTCACCAAGGTCTATCGCCGCGATGCGACCGACCTCGGGCCTGCACATCCGGTCGAGCCGTTCTCGCTGGTGTTCCTCGATCCGCCCTACGGCAACGGCTTTGCGGAGAAGGCGCTCGCGAGCCTGCGTGATGGCGGCTGGCTCACGCCAGGCGCGCTGCTCGTGGTGGAAGAGGCGAAGGCTGCGCAGTTCGCGACGCCTGAGGGTTACGAGGAATTGGAGCGGCGGGCGTATGACGACACGGAGTTCGTGTTTTTGAAGGCGCCGTAGCCTACGAAGTCACCGCCGCCCGAACAGCTTCTCCACATCCGACAGCTTCAGCTCGACATAGGTCGGGCGGCCGTGGTTGCACTGGCCGGAGTTCGGGGTGTCCTCCATCTCGCGGAGCAGGGCGTTCATCTCCTCCGGCCGCAGCCTGCGGCCGGCGCGCACCGAGCCGTGGCAGGCCATGGTTGCGGCGACGTGCATCAGGCGGCGCTCGAGCGGCAGCGCCTCGTCCCACTCGGCCATGTGCTCGGAAAGATCGCGCAACAGCCCGCCCGCGTTGGTCTTGCCGAGCAGTGACGGCGTCTCGCGCACCGCGACCGCGCCGGGGCCGAAGGATTCGATCGCAAGGCCAAACGACGTCAGCTCTTCGCTGCGCTCGAGCAGGCGCTCTACCGTGGCCTCGTCCATCTCGACGATCTCGGGGATCAGCAGGATCTGCCGCTGCACGCCATTGGCGGCGAGCGAAGCCTTCAGCCGCTCGTAGACGATGCGTTCATGCGCGGCGTGCTGGTCGACGATGATCAACCCGTCGCGGGTCTGCGAGACGATATAGGTCTCGTGGATCTGGGTGCGTGCCGCGCCGAGCGGACGGTCGACAAAGTCGCCGACAGGCCGGCTCTCGATCCGCACGTCGGCGCTCGGCGCGCCGACGTCGAATGCGGCCTGCGCACGCTCGGCGAAGGCGGGCGCGGCGGCACCGTCGAAAGACGGCATCGGGCCGGATGGCGACTGCCGCCAGTCCCAGCTTGCCGGGCGCGGCGTGAATGCGGGGCGGAACGAAGATAGTGCGCTCTCGCCGCCGTTTGCGGCCGTACGCCGGCCCTCCCGCGCGAGCCCTTCCTTCAATCCGTGCACGATCAGCGCGCGCACGAGGCCTGCGTTGCGAAACCGGACCTCGGTCTTGGCCGGATGGACGTTGGCATCGACCTCGCGCGGATCGAGCGTGACAAACAGCGCCAGCACCGGATGGCGGTCGCGCGGCAGATAATCGGCATAGGCCCCCCGCACCGCGCCGAGGATCAGCTTGTCGCGCACCGGGCGGCCGTTGACGAAAAGATATTGCCCGAGCGCGTTGGCTTTGGTCAGCGCGGGCGCCGCGGCATAGCCGGCGACCACGACGCCCTCGCGCTCGGCATGGACCTCGATGGCATGGCTGCGGAACTCCGCCCCCAGGATGTCGCCGAGACGGGTCAGGCGCCCGGCGACGCCGGGTAGCGCCGCAGCCCAGGTCACCGGCGCGCGCTCTTCGCCCGCCAGCGTGAAGGCGATTTCGGGCCGCGCCATCGCCAACCGCCGCACCACCTCCCGGATCGCTTCCGCCTCGGTGCGGTCGGTCTTCAAAAACTTCAGCCGCGCCGGCGTCGCGTAGAAGAGGTCGTTGACCTCGACCCGCGTGCCATGCGCCAACGCCGCCGGCATGATCCCGGATTTCTCGCCGCCCTCGACATTGAGCGCCCAGGCGTGCGGCTCGCCGGCATGCCGCGTGGTGATGGAGAGCCGCGCGACCGAGCCGATCGAGGGCAGCGCCTCGCCGCGGAATCCAAGCGTGCGGATCTGCAGCAGGTCCTCGTCGTCGAGCTTGGAGGTGGCGTGACGCTCGACCGCCAGCGACAGGTCCTTGGCGGTCATGCCGCCGCCGTCGTCGGTGATGCCGATCCGCCGGCGCCCGCCGCCATCGGTGAAGACGTCGATCCGGCTCGCGCCGGCATCGATGGCGTTTTCGACCAGTTCCTTGACCACGCTCGCGGGACGTTCGACCACCTCGCCGGCGGCGATGCGGTTGACGACCTGTTCTGGCAATTGGCGGACGGGCATGAACTCGATCTTGGGCTTGCGATCTGGATTCGCTGACAGCGCTATTCTAGGCCGTGTTGCGTCAAAAGCATGTGTTGGGCAACAGGAACGTGGCGGGCTGGGGAAAAGGGCCGTCTATCGCATTGAAGAGATTGGACGTTCGAGAAAATCGCGCACCCCGGATGGATTGATCTCCGGGTGCTGGTCCCGATTGTGGGGTACCGGGCTGCGGTGTAGCATCGTGAAAAAACGGCAACAGGACGGGAGGACGCCATGTGCCATCTCTTCGCGCACCAGCCCCAACGCGACTACGAATCCCAGACCCGTTCGTTACGGATCGGTGGGCATTGCACCTCGATCCGTCTGGAAATGGCATTCTGGGACACGCTGGACGAGATCGCGGCCAAGGAGAACATGAGCGTCGGCAAGTTCCTGACGACGCTCTACACCGAGGTGCTCGACCACCACGGCGAGGTCAATAATTTCGCCTCGTTGCTGCGCTGCTCCTGCCTGATCTATCGCTCCAGGAGCATGGTGCCGCTGCAGGAGTTCAAGGCAACTGTCGCGCCCATTCTCGATGCAGCCGAATAGCGGCTATGAGACCCCTCCGCCGTCATTGCGCGACGAAGCATTCCAGACCGTCACCGCGGCGGGATTCTGGATTGCTTCGCTTCGCTCGCAATGACGAGGAGAGAGCGCTCAGATCTCCTTCTTCTGCATCGCGCCGGCAATGTAATCCGCCTGCCGAATCGCGAGCGAGACGATGGTCAGCGTCGGATTGCAGGCAGCGCCGCTGGTGAACTGGCTGCCGTCGGAGACGAACAGATTCTTGACGTCGTGGCTCTGCCCGAACTTGTTGACCACACCGTCGCGCGGCTTCTCGCTCATCCGGTTGGTGCCGAGATTGTGCGTGCTCGGATAGGGCGGCGTCGGATAGCTCACGGTGGCGCCGACGGCTTCGTAGACCGCCGCCCCCTGCTTGTAGGCATGCGCGCGCATCGCGAGATCGTTGGGATGATCGTCGAAATGCACGCTTGCGACCGGCTGTCCGAACTTGTCCTTCACGGTTGGATCGAGCGTGATGCGGTTGGTCTCCTGTGCCATGTCCTCGCCGACCAGCCACATGCCGGCCATTCGGGCATAGCCGTCGAGCGCTGCGGTGAACGGGCGTCCCCAGGCGCCGGGGTTGAGGAACGCCGCCATGAAGGGCAGGCCGATCGACAGCGTCTCCATCTCGTAGCCGCCGACGAAGCCGCGCTTCGGATTGTTGGTGGCCTCGTCGCGGATGATGCCGGCCATGGTGGTGCCGCGATACATGTGCACCGATTTCTCGAACACGGCGTAGACGCTGCCGGTCATGTGGCGCATGTAGTTGCGGCCAACCTGACCACTCGAGTTGCCAAGGCCGTCCGGAAACATCGTGGATGCGCTGTTCAACAGCAGCCGCGGGCTTTCGATCGAATTGCCGGCCACCGCAACGATGCGTGCCTTCTGGCGCTGCATCGCGCCCGTCTCGTCGGCGTACACCACGCCGGTGACCTTGCCGCCCGCGTCATGCTCGATCTTGACCGCCATGCTCGCGGGGCGGACTTCGAGATTGCCGGTCGCCTCGCCCTTAGGTATCTCAGTGTAGAGCGTCGACCATTTCGCGCCGGATTTGCAGCCCTGGAAGCAGAAGCCGATCTGCTGACAGGCGCCGCGGCCATCTCGTGGCTGGCTGTTGATGGCCATGTTGCCGGTGTGCACGGTTTTGTATCCGAGCTTCTTCGCGCCGGCCTCCATCACCCTGAAGTTATTGTTGCCGGGAAGTCCGGGAATGCCGTTGGTGCGGGTCACGCCCATCTTGTTCTCGGCCTTGGCGTACCACGGCTCCATCTCCGCGAGCGTGACCGGCCAGTCCAGCAGGTTGGCGCCGGGAAGGTTGCCGTAGGTGCTCTTCACCTTGAACTCGTGCTCGTCGAAGCGCAGCGACGCGCCCGCCCAATGGGTTGTCGAGCCGCCGACCGCCTTGACGATCCAGGCAGGAAGACCCGAGAAGTCTTTTGCGACGCGCCATGTTCCCGATGTGGTACGCGCGTCGGTCCAGGCGAGCTGCGAGAAGCTCTCCCACTCGTCATTGACGAAGTCCTGATTCTCGATGCGGGGACCTGCTTCGAGAATGACGACCTTGACGCCCTTCTGTGCGAGCTCGTTGCCCAGCGTGCCGCCGCCGGCACCGGAGCCGACGATCACCACAACGCTGGAGTCGTTCAGATCGAATTTTGCCATTTGCGTTCTCCTGAACCGTTGGGTGGCCTTAAGCCTTCGGCAGCCAGTCGATGTCGGCGAAGCCGCGGTTGATGTAACCGCCGTGCTCGGCGGAGGAGCCCTCGTAGCCGAACCGCGGCCAGACCTCCTTCTGGTTGTAGAGAGAGACGATGAGGTCGCCGCGCACCTTCTGGAAGAAGTCGCTCTGCTCGATCTCCTTCAAGAGCACCACGCGGTCGGCTTCCCAGGGCACTTCGGCATAGGGCGCCTTGTGGCGATCACGCGCGTTCTGATCGAGCCTGGTGATGCCGTCGCTGATCAGCACCTTGACGGACGCGTCTTTCGCCGCCTTGCCGTCCCACGGCTTGATCGCGGTGATGTAGTAGCTGTCGCCGAGGGCGTCGTGTGGATAGATATCGCGCGCGACCTTCAGCAGTGTCTTCATCGTCGCAGGCGAAAGGGCGCTTGCCTCATCGGCCCAGGCGCCATCGATGCTGACGGCGACGCTGGTCGCGACTGCCGCGACCGGAACGGCGGCCGCGGCGCCCTTGAGAAAGATGCGGCGGCTGTGCTTGCTTCGACGATCGACTTCTCTCATGGCATTCCTCCTTCGATTTTTGTGATTTTGATTTTTGTAGTTTGATCAGTTGAACCGTCCGCCGCGCTGGATCACCTCGATCTTGTAGCCGTCAGGGTCACTGACGAAGAAGAAGCGCGCCAGCGTTTTGCCGTCGTGCTTGAAGTCGCGCAGCGGACCCGGTGCGAGCTTTTCACGCTCGAAGCGGGAATGTTCGGCATCGAGATCCTCGACCACCACGGCGAGATGTCCATAGCCGTCGCCGAGCTGGTACGGCTCCTCGCGATCAGAGTTCACCGTCAGCTCCACTTCGAAGGGTGAGGAGGGGTGACGCAGATAGATCAGGGCAAAGTCCGAAAATTTCAGATGGTCGGCGATCTCCAGGCCGAAGGCGCGTCTGTAGAAGTCGAGCGAGCGCGCCTCGTCGAGCACGCGGATCATGGAATGAACGGGCTTCGCCATTCAGTTCTGCTCCTTCAGATAAGCGATAACGGCAGCGCGCGTCTCTGGCTTCGCCTGCCGGTAGACCATGGTCACGCCGGGAACGACGGCTTGCGGATCGGTCAGCCAAGCGTCGAGCCTGGTCTCGTCCCAGGCGAAGTCGGCTTTCGACAGCGCCTCTGAGTATTTAAAGCCTTCGGCCTTGCCGGCGGGGCGGCCCACGATCTTCACCAGTGAAGGGCCTTGCCGCATCGGTTCTGACAAGCTCAAGGTGTGGCACACCGCGCAGTGCTGCTTGAACAGTGTTGCGCCATCCGGCGGCTTTGCGGTCGGCAAAGGCATTTGCGCCTCGGCCACCCGCACCACCAGCACCATCGCGGTGCACAATCCCAGCACGATCGCGCGCATCGTCAAAAGCCCGCCCGTCCACGTCAATTCAGCGTGCGCAAACTCTAGGCGCGGCCAAACATGCGGTGGTAGTAGCGGGCTGTTTCGCCGCGAGCGGAGATGCTCACGGCCGCGTGTGTTCCGCACTGCCTAATATGCGGAGCACAATTCCGCGAAACCGCCGTCAAATCCCTAAACGATTACCACATGATGCGGATTGCATGACCAATGCGCCGCTTGATTTCTTTACGCGATGCAATGGACCGGTGCTGGCAAGCGGTGTCGGGAACGGCCGAGCCATTCATTGCAAAAAAATCCAGGAGAAATGGATGAAGTTGGTGAAGACCTCGATGATCGCATGCGCTCTGTCGGCTCTCATTGCGACGCCCGTTCTCGCGCAAGGCGCGCCATCCGCCAAGACAGGCGGCACCGTGCAAAGCAAACCCATGCAAGGCGGCACGATGGGCAGTGGCGATGAGGAGATGAGTGCTCAGCCGGGCGCAGCGGGCGAGAAGACCGGCATGAAGTCGACCAAAGGCACCAGAGGCACGGCCGGTACCACCGGCAGCGCTGCGCATAAGGGGACCGCCGACGATCCCACGACGGGCGGTGCTGCCCCATCCAAGCGTTACTAACCCGGCCGGGTCTGACGGCAGAACTCCGGTCGCCCTGCGGCCGGAGTTTTCTGCGCTAGCTAGTCGTCGAAATGTCCGCCGCGCTTCGACTTGATGTCGCTGCGGCGCTTCTTGCCCTCGAGCCGGCGCTGCTTGGAGCCAAAGGTCGGCTTTGTCGCGCGCCGCGGCTTCGGCCGGACCATGGCTTCGCCGAGCATCTCCGTAAGGCGGTCGATGGCGTCCTGGCGGTTGCGCTCCTGGGTGCGGAAGCGTTGGGCCTGGATCACGATGACGCCGTCCTTGGTCATGCGCTGCCCTGCGAGCCGGGCGAGGCGCAACGCGGCATCCTCCGGCAGCGTCAGCTTCCGGGTATCGAAGCGCAATTGCGCCGAGGTCGCGACCTTGTTGACGTTCTGCCCGCCCGGGCCGGAGGCGCGGACAAAGCCGATCTCGATGTCGTCCTCGTCGATGACGAGATCGCGGGATATCCGCAGCATGGTGGCACCATTCGTGATGTCCGGACATATCGCGGACGTCTACGTTCGGCAATGGCGCTCATCCGAAACGCAAATGGCCGGGCGAACCCGGCCATTCCAAGCGACGTAGCGGAAGTCAGTTCGACTTCGGGGCCGCTGCGGCCGGTTGCGCCGCGGCCTGCGGAGCGCGGCCGACGACGACGGTCAGAAGCCCCTGGCCCCAGAGGCGCTTGGCGGCTGCCTTGGCGTCGTCCAGGGTCACCGCATCGACGACGCCGTTGCGCTTCTCGATATAGTCGATCGGCAGCTTGTCCTGCTGATATTGCAGCAGCGCCTGCGCGAGCTTCGAGGAGGTGTCGAGCGCCAGCATCTGTGAGCCCTTGAGATAGGATTTGGCCTCGTCGAGCTCCTTCTGCGTCGGGCCCTCCTCGGCGATCCGGCGCACTTCCTTCTCGATGGCGTCGGTGGTGTCGCCGGCACGGTCGGCACGGGTACCGGTATTGCCGATGAAGACCGCCGAATGCTCCATCCAGAGCAGCGATTCGAACACCGAATAGGCCAGCCCGCGCTTCTCGCGCACCTCGCGATAAAGCCGCGAGGACAGCCCGCCGCCGCCGAGAATGTGGTTGACGACGTAGGCCGCCATGAAGTTCGGATCGCTGCGCTTCACCCCGGGGCCGCCGAAGGTGATCACGGTCTGGGGAACGTCGAGCGTCACGAAGGCGCGTTGCGGCGGCCTGGCGGCTTCGACGTCGGGGATCGGCACGAGATTGGCATTGGCGGGCAGGCTGCCAAACGTGTGGTCGAGCAGCTTGCCGAGCGTGGCTGGATCGACGTCGCCGACCACGGCGATCTTCAGCGTGTCCTTGGCGAGTACGCGGCCGACATAATCCTTCATGTCGGCGATCGTGATGGTCGGGACACTGTCGAGGTTGCCGTTGGACTGCCGGCCGTAAGGATGTTCGCCGAAGGCGACCTCCAGGAATTTGCGGCTCGCCAGCGAGGTCGGGTTGGTGGTCTCGCGGCGCAGGCCCGAGATCACCTGCGAGCGGATACGTTCGACATCGGCGGTTTCGAAATGCGGCGAGGTCAGCGCGCTCCGCAGCAGGTCGAAGGCCTCGTCCTTGTTGTCGCGCAGCATGCGCAGGCTGCCGCGGAATGTGTCGCGGGTGGCGCTGAAGGAGAGCTCGATGGCGCGGCGGTCGAGCCGCTCATGGAAGGTCTTGGAGTCGAGATCGCCGGAGCCTTCGTCGAGGAGATCGCCGACCAGATTGGCGAGGCCCGACTTGTCCTTGGGATCCTGGGCCGAGCCGCCGGCGAAGGAATATTCCATGGCGATCAGCGGCACGGTCGCATCCTGCACGAACCAGGCTTCGATGCCGCCCGGCGAGGTCAAATGCTGGATCTTTGCAGCCGCCTGCGACGGCGCCACCGCAGCGAGCGCGAGTGCCGCGCCGGTGACGAGGGAGAATGCGACGCGTCGAAGGAAGGGATAGGTCACGAACGCTTCTCCTCGCGCTTGGTGGTCGCGGTGTCCTTGATCAGATAGCCCGTCACCGAGCGCTTCTTCTCGAGCCATTTCTGCGCGACGGTGCGGACCTGCTCGGCGGTGACGGCGCGGATGCGGTCGGGCCAGCTCCGGATGTCCTCAATCGACAGGCCCGTGGTCAGCGCGCCGCCATACCAGCGCGCCAGAACAGCCTGGTTGTCCTGGGCGTAGATCGCCTCCGCGATGAGCTGGGTCTTCACGCGCTCCAGATCCTCGGCGCGAACCGGGTTCTGGGCGATGTCGGCAATGACGCCGTCGACCACCTGCTCGACTTCGGCGAAGCTGACGCCGGATTTCGGCGAAGCCGAGATCGCGAACTGGGTCGGGTCGAGCGAGATGCTCGAATAGCTGGCGCTGGCGGAGACCGCGAGCGGCTTGTCGACCACCAGCGCGCGGTAGAGATAGGAATTGCTGCCGCTGCCCATCAGCTGCGCCAGCACGTCGAGGGCCGCGCTTTCGCCGGCTGCAGCCGTGGTCGCCGAGGGCACCAGGTAATAGCGCCGCAGGCTCGGCTGCTCGACGCGCGGGTCGGACAGCGTGACGGTGCGCGGTGCCGCGGGCTCCGGCTCCTGCGGGCGGATGCGTTGCGCCGGGATCGCGGGCTGCGCCGGGATGGAACCGAAATTGCGCTCGACCAACGGACGGATGTCGGCGGCGTCGACGTCGCCGGCGATCACCAGGATCGCGTTGTTCGGCGCATAGAAGCGGCGGTAGAAGGCGAGTGCGTCTTCGCGATTGAGCTTCTCGATCTCCTGGTGCCAGCCGATTACTGGACGGCCATAGGGATGGTTGAGATAGAGCGCGGCCATGATCTGCTCGTTGAGGCGCGCGTCGGGGCTGTTGGCGACGCGCATGTTGTACTCTTCGAGCACGACGTCGCGCTCAGGCAGCACGTTCTCGTCCTTGAGGATCAGGCCGGTCATGCGGTCGGCCTCGAACTCCATCATGGTCGGCAACTGCTCGCGCGGCACGCGCTGGTAGTAGTTGGTGTAGTCGACCGAGGTCGAGGCGTTCTCGTTGCCGCCGACGCGGAGCACGGTCTGGGAGAATTCGCCGACCGGATGCTTCGAGGTGCCCTTGAACATCAGGTGCTCGAGGAAGTGCGCGAGCCCGGACTTGCCCGGCGTCTCGTCTGCGGAGCCGACCTTGTACCAGATCATCTCCGTGACGACGGGCGTGCGGTGGTCCGGAATCACCACGACCTGCATGCCGTTACCGAGCGTGAAGCTGGCGGGCGGAGCCGATGTCACCGTGGTCTGGGCGAACGCGGCGCTGGCTGAGAGGACACTGGTCGAAAGCAGCGCGGCAAGGAGGCAGGCAACCGATCGGTTTGCGGACATCATGATCCCTGGTGAAAGGCCGAGCCCGGATGTCCGGCTCGGAGGCACGGCATGCTACACCGTGCGGCTGAGGCTTCGCGTCACGAAGCAGAGAACGCAACTCGTAGGCAAGTTACTGATTAGCAATTTATAGACCGCGTCCGGCGTGCATCAGCCGCCGGTGCCGGGTTCGCGCCTGTCAGGACGTCGCGGCGGGTGAGGGGCGCTATTGTACCTTGTCCTTGCCCGTCATGATGTCGAAATAGGTCCGCCGCGATTTGTCCTCGCCGGCGCCATAGGCGTAGTTCGGTGACGGCGTCTGGTATCCCGGCGGCGGCTCGACCAGCGACGAGCGCGGCGGCTCGGTGGTGAACTGCTTGTTCTCGGCGCTCTTGCCGCCCTTCATCATATTCCACAACCCGCCGGTAAAACCGAGTTCGGCGGGGCTGAGCGACGGGTTGCTGTTGGCGCCCGGCTGAATGGGATCGTTGCTCGTGCGCTCGGGAGCGGCCGTCTGGCCGGCCTTCATCTCTGCGGGGGTCAGCGGCTGGGCGGCCTGCCAGTTCTCCGTCGCCTTGGTGGCCTTCTTCCGCGCGGCGATCGCTTCCTTGCGGCGCTTCTCCTCGGGATCCTTGGGCCAGTTCGGCGCATTCTGGGTCTGGGTCGCGGGCGGCGGCAGGTCGAGCTTGGGCGGCACCACCAGCGGCGAGCGCTCGCGGTATTCAATGCCGGGCTTTTCCATGCTCTTGGCGCCGATGCCGGACATCAGATTGTCGATGAGCTTCTCTTCGAAGGTCATGTCGTCGTCATCGGCATCATCGCCGTCACCGGCGCGGGCCGCGCCTGCCGACATGGCGAGACCGATGCCGAGGGCAACAGCGGACAATTTCAGTGCCCGCCAGAACCCCTGCTTGGGGTCTCGAACCATCGAACCGCTGGTCTTCGAGCTGCGCATCACTGTACCTGTTCCAAAATGTGCCAGTTTGCCGCTCTCGCGCGGCATAACCCCCCGCAAAAGCAAGGTTCCGCCTGCCGGTCCGTATCGGCCGGGATCAGGGCGCTTTTGCGGCGGGTGCCCCCAGGAAGGAATCATACAATAGCGCCGCCACGCCGACAACGATGGCCACGTCGGCGAGGTTGAACACGTACCAATTATAGGTATTTCCGCCGATCTCGATGTGGAACAGGGCGAAATCGACCACCGCGCCATAGGCGAAGCGGTCGATGCCATTGCCGATGGCGCCGCCAATGATCAGCCCGAGCGCGATGGTTGCCAGCAGGGTGTGTGAGCGGACCATCCAGACCCCCAGCGCGACCACCGCAATGACTTTGACAGCCATCAGCGCCAGCTGCGCCGCCTGACCGTCGTTCTGAAGCCAGCCGAAGCTGATGCCGATGTTCAAGGCCAGCACCAGGTCGAAGAACGGCGTCACCTTTACCGCGCCGCGACGGGCGAGGTCGAACACGTTCAGCAGCCAGAGCTTTGAGGCCTGGTCGGCCACGAGCGTGAGCAAGGCCGTGAGGATGCCGGCGCGGAGCGGGGTCATGGCCGCGGGGATCAGACCCCCACCCCCAGCGCCTTCCATTCGCGCAGCGCTCGGGCGTCGCGCGGGGTGACGTCGGGGTATTCGGGATCTTCACCCACCGTCGGCGAAATCTTCCAGGAACGGGCGCATTTGGTGCCAACCGCTTTCTCCACCACGACGGCGACGCCGGGCACGGCATCGAGCCGGAACGCAGACGCTGGCGCCTCGCCCTCGCGCACCTCGTAGTTCGAGGTGATGCAGATTTCGGCGAGGTCGGTGTCGAACAGCGTCGCCAGCATGTCGCGGTCGGCGACATAGATCACCGGCGAGGCCTCCAGCGACGAGCCGATGTTCTTGGCGGCGCGCTCGAGCTCCAGCGCGCCGGTGACGACGCGGCGGACGTTGCGGATCGCTTCCCACTTCGCGGCGAGCTTGTCGTTGCGCAAGCTTTCGAGGTCGTGGGGAAACTGTGTCAGGTGCACCGAGGGTTCGGCGTCGGGCCTGTACATCCGCCAGGCTTCCTCGGCCGTGAAGCTGAGGATTGGCGCCAGCCATTTCAGGATCGCGTGACACAGCAGGTCGATCGTGGTCAGCGCCGCCTTGCGCGTCGGCGAGGACGGCGGATCGCAATAGAGCGTGTCCTTGCGGATGTCGAAATAGAACGCCGAGAGCTCGCTGTTCAGGAAGGCGGACAGGGTCGCGACCACGGTCTTGTAGTCGAACTCCTGATAGGCCTTGTGGACGACGACAGCACGGACCGCGAGTTCGTGCAGCATCAGCCGTTCGAGCTCCGGCATCTCGGCGGCCGCGACCGCGTCGGCCGGCTTGTAATGATGCAGCGTGCCGAGCATCCAGCGCACGGTGTTGCGCAGCTTGCGATAGGTCTCGACTGTGTTCTTCAGGATCTCGGGGCCGATGCGCTGGTCGTCGGTGTAGTCGCAGGCGGCGACCCAGAGCCGCAGAATGTCGGCGCCGGATTCCTTGATGACGGTCTGCGGCGCGATGGTGTTGCCGAGCGACTTCGCCATCTTGCGGCCGTGCTCGTCCTGGGTAAAGCCGTGGGTCAGCACGATATCGTAAGGCGCGCGACCGCGCGTGCCGCAGCTCTCCAGCAGCGAGGAGTGGAACCAGCCGCGATGCTGGTCCGAGCCCTCAAGATACATCACGGTATCCTTGCCGCCGTCGACCTTGCGCTTGATGCCGGCGAGGCCGGGGAAGTGCACGGGGTCTTCGAGCACGAAGGCGTGAGTCGAGCCGGAATCGAACCAGACGTCGAGAATGTCGTCGACCTTCTGCCAGTCCTCGTTCGCGTGCGGCCCAAGGAAGCGCTCGCGCGCGCCTTTCGCGTACCAGGCGTCTGCGCCTTCCTTCTCGAAGGCTTCGCCGATGCGCGTATTGACGGCCTCGTCCTGAAGGATCTCGGCCGAGCCGTCGCCCTTCTCGCGCACGAACACGGCGATCGGCACGCCCCAGGCGCGCTGGCGCGAGATCACCCAGTCGGGCCGCGACTCGATCATGCCGTTGATGCGGTTCTCGCCGGATGGCGGCACCCATTGCGTCACCGAGATCGCATGCAGCGCGCGGGCGCGCAACGTGTCGTCGGACTTGGTCTTGCCGCCTGCCGCAATATCCTTGTCCATCGCGATGAACCATTGCGGCGTGTTGCGGAAGATTACCGGCTTCTTGGAGCGCCAGGAATGCGGATATTGGTGCTTCAGCCGGCCGCGTGCCAGCAGCATGCCTCTTTCGACGAGCGCCTTGATGACGGCCTCGTTGGCCTCGCCCTTCTCGCCCTTGTCGTTGATGACGCGCTTGCCGGTAAAGCCCGGGGCATGATCGGTATAGGCGCCGTTCTCGTCGACGGTGTAGGGGATTGCGGTGTTGATGCCGCGCGCATCGAGATCGCGTGCCTGCGCCGTCCAGGCGTCGAAGTCCTCGCGACCATGGCCGGGAGCCGTATGCACGAAGCCGGTGCCGGTGTCGTCGGTGACGTGATCGCCTGGCAAAAGCGGCACGATGAATTCGTAGCTGTCGGCAAGACCCTTCAGCGGGTGGGCGCATTCGATCGCGTCGATGGTATCGCCGGGGATGTCGCGGACCTTCTTGTAGGCGGTCACGCGCGCCTGCTTGAACACTTCTTCGGCGAGCGCGTCCGCAAGGATCAGGAGATCGCCCGTCTTGGCCCAGTTGTCGCCAGGGGCGTCCGTGACCTCAAAGAGGCCATAGGCGATCTTCGGCGAGAACGAGATGGCGCGGTTGCCCGGCAGCGTCCACGGCGTCGTGGTCCAGATCACGACGCTGGCGGAGGCGAGCGCACCATGCGCGGGCGAGGTGACCGGGAATTTTACCCACACCGTATCGGACGTGTAGTCCTCGTACTCGACCTCGGCTTCGGCGAGCGCGGTCTTCTCGACCACGCTCCACATCACCGGCTTGGAGCCGCGATAGAGCGTGCCGTTGGCGGCAAACTTCATCAACTCGCGCGCGATCTGGGCCTCGGCCGGATAGCTCATGGTGGCGTAGGGATGGTCCCAGTCGCCGATCACGCCGAGGCGCTTGAATTCCTCGCGCTGCACGCCGAGCCAGTGCGTCGCGTAAGCGCGGCACTCTTTGCGGAAATCGATCATCGCGGCACTGTCGCGGAAGTCGGGCTTCTGCTTGCCCTTCTTGCGATAATGCTCCTCCTCGACTTTCCACTCGATCGGCAGACCGTGGCAGTCCCAGCCCGGCACGTAGTTGGAATCGAAGCCGAGCATCTGCTGGCTCTTGGTGACGAGATCCTTCAGGATCTTGTTCAGCGACGTGCCGATATGGATGTTGCCATTGGCATAGGGCGGGCCGTCATGCAGCACGAACTTGTCGCGGCCCTTGGCGCTCTCGCGCAGCTTCTCGTAGAGGCCCATCTCGTACCAGCGCTTGAGGATCTCCGGCTCGCGCTGCGGCAGGCCGGCGCGCATCAGGAATTCGGTCTGCGGCAGGAACAGGGTCTTGGAATAGTCTTTGGCGTCGGACTTTTGGATGTCGGACTTTTGCGGCTTATCGGACATGGGGCTGACTGGCTCGGAAGTGCGCGGGAACGGATGGCGATGCGGAATCGCGGGGTGAAACGACAACATCCCGGTCTTGCGCCGAGCCGAAGGCTCAGGCGGAAGCCGGGCCGCTAATCCCTATGATGCGCCGCGCAAACATGGGGCCCTCCATAGCAGCCGGGCCGGCGAAGCGCAAAGGCCCGGCAGGCCGGCTTTGGGACCTCAGTCAATCGCTCCAAGCCTCGGAAATGCGTCAGGGGCGGCTGCCAGGATGGCGCGGGCGCGGGCGGAATCGTCGTCCATCTGGCGGATCAAGGCATCCAGGTCGTCGAATTTCAGCTCCTCACGGATGAAGCCGACGAAAGCGCAATCCAGCGCCTGCCCGTAAAGGTCGCCCTTGAAGTCGAACAGGAAGATTTCCAGCAGCGGGGCGCCATTATCAAACGTCGGGCGGCGGCCGAAGCTTGCCACCCCGTCCAGCCGCTCGGCGCCGCGACCGACCCGCACCGCATAGATCCCGTGCTTCAGGCCGCAATTCGCGTCGAGCCTGATGTTGGCGGTGGGATAACCGAGATCGCGGCCACGCTTCTCGCCGTGGATGACTTCGCCGGTGATGAACCAGGGTGCGCCCAGCATGGTGGTGGCCTCGTCGAGCTGACCTTCGGCGAGTGCGATCCGGATCGCACTGGAGGAGACCGGCCGCTCGTCGATATCGACATGCGGCTGCACGTCGACCTCGATACCGAGCCGGGGCGCCTCGTTGACGAGGAGGCTCGGCGAGCCGACGCGACCCTTGCCGAAATGGAAGTCGTAGCCGACGGCGATTCCGCCGATGCCCAGGCGCCCGATCAGGTCATGGTGAATGAAGTCTTGCGCGCTGGTCCCGGCGCGGGACTTGTCGAAGGTCATGACAACGGCGCCGGCAAGTCCGGTGCCGGCCAGAAGCCGCAGCTTGGCCCGCTCGTCCGTGAGGCGGAATTGCGGGGTGTTGGGGCTGAAAAACCGGCGCGGATGCGGCTCAAAGGTCAATGCCAGCGCAGGGCGGCCATGCGTCCGGCCCATTTCCAGGGCTGCAGCGATCACGGCGCGATGGCCGAGATGAACGCCGTCGAAATTGCCCATGGCGACCACGGCGCCCCTCGCAATAGCGGAGTCCGGCGTGGTGTCGCGGATAACGGTAAAATGCGGAGCCATCAGGGGAATTCTCGAGCCGGCGGGACCGGCCGGGACCGTGGCGCGACGGGCCGGATGAAGTCAAGCGGGAGGGGCGGCCGCATCGAATGCGATTTCCGTTCAACGGCGGCCTCCCCGGTTAACGCGCTGTTTAACGCCTCGGTGTTAGTCCTTGAGCGTGGAACCGCCGGCTCCGGTCTGGCAGGTCCGATCGTAATATTTCCTGGGTTTGCGTTGGGGGAGTCGAGATGGCGGTTGATTTGTCGATGTCGGTTCTGGTGGTTGATGACTACAGCACCATGATCCGTATCATCAGGAACCTCCTGAAGCAGCTTGGCTTCGAGAATATTGATGATGCCAGCGACGGTTCGGCAGCGCTGAACAAGATGCGCGGCAAGAAATACGGGCTCGTGATTTCCGACTGGAACATGGAGCCGATGACGGGTTACGACCTGCTGCGCGAAGTGCGCGCGGATCCGAACCTCGCCACCACGCCCTTCATCATGATCACGGCCGAATCGAAGACCGAGAACGTGATCGCGGCCAAGAAGGCCGGCGTGAACAACTACATCGTCAAGCCGTTCAACGCGGCGACGCTGAAGACCAAGATCGAGGCGGTCTTCCCGGACATGGCGAGCGCGTAAGGCGCAATCGAAGCCATCATCGAATTCGGAAGGCCCGGGCATCGTCCCGGGCTTTCTGTGCTGGATTTGTCATTCGGGGTTCGATGCTCACATCACCCCGGAATGACGATCAGCTCGTTACCACTTCAGTTCGCGCATCAGCGCCTTCGGCGGATGGCCGAACAATTCCAGTACCGAAGCCGGATCGAGCTGGTCGAGACCCTCGAACTCCTCGGCATGGATGCCGCGGGTCACGAACAGGCAATCGATGCCGAATTCGCGCGCGCCGGTAAGGTCGGTGCGCACGGAATCCCCGATCGCGAGTACCTTCTTGCGGTCGATCTGGTGACCCTGGCGTTCGCCGGCCAGCGCCATCGCGCGCTCGTAGATCGGCCGGTGCGGCTTGCCGTAGAAGAGCACTTCGCCGCCGAGCTCGCGATAGAGCTCCGCGATCGCGCCGGCGCAATAGATCAATCGGTCGCCCTTCTCCACCACGATGTCGGGGTTGGCGCAGATCAGCGTCAGCTTGCGCTCGCGCGCCTTCAGCATCATGCCGCGATAGTCTTCGGCCGTCTCGGTCTCGTCGTCATAGAGGCCGGTGCAGACGATGTAATCGGCCTCTTCCAGCGGTGCGAGCACCGCGTCGAGGCCGCGATAGATCGAGTTATCGCGCTCAGGCCCGAGCCAGAACATCTTGCGGCCGGGATGGTCGGCGACATAGAGCCGCGTCAGGTCGCCCGATGAGACGATCGCGTCATAGGTCTCGTCGGCGACGCCGAGCTTGCGCAATTGCCGCTGCACGGAGTCGGCCGGGCGCGGCGCGTTGGTGATCAGGATCACCGTGCCGCCATGGCTGCGATAGGTGTGCAGCGCCTCGCAGGCTTCGGGGAAGGATTCGAGGCCGTTATGGACCACGCCCCAGATGTCGCTGAGCACGACGTCCACGCCACCCACGAGTTCGCGCAGGCTCTTGGCGAAATGCAGCGTCGTCATGATGCGTGCGGCCGATCAGATGCGGCGCGCAAGCGCCGCGTTGCCGGTGACGCGCTGTGGCGGAGGCGCAGCTGATGTCGCGCCTGAGCTGGGTGTGCCGGAGCCATTCGATTCCTGAGTGTCCTGTGCCTGGTTCGACGGGGCCCCGGCGGTAGCAGATGCCCCCTCCGGCCGCAATGGTCGGGGCGGCGCGAACAAAAACCCCTGGCCGAACCGCACGTCGTAGTCGAGCAGGTCGATCACGGCGCGCTCGCCCTCGATTCGCTCGGCGATCAGGTCGATGCCGAAGCGGCCGAGCAGATCCGAGAGGTCCGAGGGGTGGATGTCCGAGGTCGACGCCTGTTTGGGGTCGAGCAGCAGGGACGCCGGCACCTTGATGAAGCGCACGCCGCGGTCGGCGAGCTCGCGCGGCTCGATGCGCAAATCCGTGACATGGTCGATCGAGAAACGGAAGCCACGCTGGGCGAGCGCAGCGAGGTTCTCAGTCTCGGCCGCGCCGAGATTGCGGAAGATCGATTGCTTGAATTCCAGCACCAGCGAGGGCGCCAGCGCCCGATTGGCTTCGAGGAAGTCGAGGTATTGCGCGAAGGTCGTGGAATTGCCGAGCGTGGAAGCCGCGACGTTGCAGAACACGCCGACATCCTTGTTGCGCACCATCAGGCGCCGCAGCACCTGCACACAGCGCAGCATCACCATGTTGTCGATGCGCCCGATCAGGCCGGAGGCCTCCGCGAGGCTGATGAACTCCTCGGCCGCGATCAGCTGGTCACGCTCGTCGCGCAGGCGCGTCACGGCTTCGTAGAAGCGGACCTTGCGCTGCGGCAGCGTCACCATCGGCTGGAGGAAGATGTCGATGCGGTTCTCGTCGATCGCGTTGCGCAGCGTCGTCAGCAATTGGGTCTGGTTGCGGCCGTTCGCCGTCTGAACCGGATTGGCGGTCTGGATCTGGATCGCCGGTGGTGCCGGTCGTGGCGGCGGCGCGGGGACTGGGGCAGGGGCAGCCGGCCGCTCCTCGTCGAACGGAGCCATCAGGTCGAGCGGCCCCTCCGGCTCCAGCCTCGCGACCGGAGCGGGAGCCGGAGGCGGCGCGTTGCCGGCCATCAGATCCTCATGAGCCGACACGGTGGTGGCGAGCTGCCTGACCAATCCGCCGAGCTCGTTGATCTCGCCGACCACCGACTGGATGCGGTCGGCGTTGGTCGAATTGGAGGAGGCGATGCGTCCTTCGATCGTGGCAAGCCGGCGGCCGTACTCGGCCACCTGGCGGGCGAGGTCGGCGGTGCCGCGCGAAAGGTCGGCGATCTGGCCGCCGACGTCGCTGCGGTCGCGCAGCCGCATCGACACTGCATTGTAGAGGATCAGGAAGGTCAGCGCCGTCAGCGCCACGATCGCGGATTCGGTTCCGCTGATGCCGGCGACCGCGTACAGCACAAGGCCGAGCGAGGCCGCGACCAGAACCATGCAGATGGCGATGAAGATCGTCGAAATACGAATCATGCCGCGCGTTACGCCTCAAGAGCTGACTGCCTGACCGGGAAAACACGGGTGGCGTTTCGAACCCGTCACGCCCTATGCTCCCCCAAGCGAGCATGACGTTAGCATCATTGTTGATTCGAGGGGATAGCGGCCCTCCTGCAGAGTCAGGACGGCGCCGCAGCGCCGACCGTGTCGGCCGAGACGGCCTGACGGGTGCCAAGCGGCTTGGGCGGCCCGGTGGTCGTGTCGTGCAGGGTCTGCCGTTCGACCTCCGAGTTCAGCTCGGCCCCGAACATGATGACGATGGCCGACATCCACATCCACGTCATCAAGCCGATCGCAGCGCCGAGCGAGCCGTAGGTCGCATTGTAGTTGGCGAATTCCGAGAGATACCAGGACAGCAGCGCCGAGCCGGCGATCCAGAGGATCGCGGCCGTCACCGCGCCGAGGCTCAGCCATTGCCAGCGCGGCGCATCGCGGCTGGGCGCGAAACGGTAGAGGACGGCGAGCGCCGCAAGGAGAATGACGAACAGCACCGGCCATCGCGCCAGCGCCACGATCAGCTTGCTTTCGGGCGCCATGCCGAGATGATTGAGCGCGAGCGGGAAGGCGACGACGGCGCCCACCATCAGCAGCAGGGCAACGATGCCACCGACCGTGAAGGCCAGCGAGACCGCGTTAAGCCGGATGAAGCTGCGCTTTTCGCGCTCTTCATAAGCGACGTTGAGGGCGTCGAAGATGGCTTTGACGCCGGCATTGGCGCTCCAGATCGCGAGCACGAGGCCAAACAGGAAGGTGACACCAAGCGTCGCACCGCCGTTCGACACGACGCGCGCCACCTGGTCCTCGACGATCTGGAACGCACCCTCGGGCAGCATCATCGCGAGCGACTGCAGGTTGGAACTGATCGTCGAGGGATCGGCGAACAGGCCATAGAATGAAACCAGAGCTGTGACGGCCGGAAAGATCGCGAGCAGCCCGAAGAAAACGACGCCGCCGGCGGTCGCGAGCAGGCGATCGTCGCCGACGCGCTGATAGGTGCGCCAGAAGATGTCTTTCCAGCCAGCCCAGGGGATCGCGAACGGGCTTTTCGAGCGGCGGCCATGGCCGGGCTGCGTGGCTGCGCCTGTCGGGCTCGTTTCCGGCGAATTCGCCTCGCTGTTGCGATGGTCTTGCGGAGGTCCCGGCCGGATCAGGCCGGAATCCTGGAAATACCGTTCTGCAGTGAGCACAAACACGGTCGTGGCTGCCACCAGCAGCCAGCTGTCGAGTTGCTCGGCGCGCCGCACACGCATTTAGCTGTCCGCTCCGTGGCCGTGACGCCGCCGACGCGCTGCCGTGAGCCCTACCAGCCCGACAGCCGCGAGCATCAGCCCGAGTTGCACGGGCCGGTTGGATCGAACCGGCCATGTGCTGCCGCCATGTCCTCGTTCGTGGCCGCGTTCGCCCGGCGCGAGCGGCACCAGGGGAATTGTCGTCGCGACCTCTTTCACCGCCTGCTTTACCGTTCCGCGCGGGATGCGCGGGGTGGCGATAGCCGCGCGCAGGCGGCTGGCGAGCGGCACGATCGGCTTGGTCTTGCGCTTCATCTGAGCCATGGCCACGCCGGCGCAGGCGCCGGCCAGCACCAACAGCACGCCGCCGACGGCGCCGAACCCCCAGAATTGTCCGTAATGGATTGCAACCCAGCGGTACAGCGCGATCAGGCCGACGAAGAAGGCTGCAACGACGAACAAGCCGGCAACCGCGAGCAGTCCGGCCGCAACCGCGTACGACGTCATGCGCCCTGTGGCTTGATTGCTCCGGTCACGGGCATAGGACCGGGCGGCGCGCTTGAGATGGTTGAGCTTGAGCGCGACGCCGGCGCGCAGCAATTCGCCCGATGGCGCGAGCATGCGGATATCCTCCGAGAGCGAGACATTCGTCCGGGGATGAACGTGGCGGTATTTGACTTGTTCCGACGAGGTCTGCCGGTCGTGACGGATCAGCCGAGATCGGCTGCCGCGATCCAGAACACCTCGCCCTCGGAATCCTCGGTGTCGAGCCAGAGCAGCGGCAGCTCCGGGAAGGCCTCGTCGACCAGCTCGCGGCCGCGGCCGATCTCGCAGATCAGCCCGCCATCCGGCGTCAGGTGTTCGGGCGCCTCGCGCAGGATCCTGCGCACCACGTCGAAACCGTCGGCACCGCCGTCGAAGGCGAGCTTCGGCTCGGCCCGGCACTCCGGCGGCAGCGCCGCCATGCCTTCGGCGTCGACATAAGGCGGGTTGGTGATGATCAGGTCGTATCTGGTGTCGCCGAGCGGGGCGAACAGGTCGCCGCGATGCAGGCTGATCCGGTCATCGAGCCCGTATTCGCCGACATTTCGGCGGGCGACTTCGACCGCGCCCTTCGAGATATCGACGGCGTCTATCGTGGCGTTCGGGAAATGATGCGCGGCGAGAATAGCGAGGCATCCCGACCCTGTGCAGAGATCGAGCACGTGCTCGACGGCGGCGCGATCGTCGATCAGCGAGCCGGCTTCGCCGTCGCCGCCGAAATGCGAATCCAGCAGCTCGCCGATGAAGGAGCGGGGAACGATGACGCGCTCGTCGACATAGAAGGGCAGGCCGCGCATGTAGATCTTGTTGACGAGATAGGCGGCCGGTTTGCGCGTGGTGACGCGTTGATGGATGAGATCGATGATGGTCTTGCCCTCGGCGGCCGTGACGCGCGCGTTGGCAAAAATCTCGAACTGTTCGGGATGCAGATGCAGGGCTTCACAGACCAGGAAGGCCGCTTCCGCGACCGGATCGGTCGTGCCATGCGCAAAGGCGAGCTTGGCCTCGTTGAAGCGGCTCACCGCATAGCGGACGAAATCGATCAGCGCGACAAGCTCGCCGCGGCCCACTTTCGCGAGCTTTGGCGCGGCGCGACCGCGCATGGTCTTTTTGGATGTTGTTGCCATCAGGGTCGGGTCCAGCGTGCGGCGGCTTCGTCGTCGCGGGCCTGGGCCTCGACCCAGCCGGTGCCGGTGGCGCTCTCTTCCTTCTTCCAGAACGGCGCGTTGGTCTTGAGATAATCCATCAGGAACTCGGCTGCCTGGAACGCCGCCTGGCGGTGCTGCGAGGCGGTCAGCACCAGCACGATGTTCTGGCCGGGCATGAACCGGCCGACGCGATGGATCACAGTGACACCGTTGAGCGGCCAGCGCGCGGTGGCCTCGTCGGCGTGACGCCTGATCTCTTCCTCCGCCATACCAGGATAATGCTCGAGCGTGAGCGCGGCGATCTTTGCACTGTCCTCGTCGCCGCGGCAGATGCCGGAGAAGCTCACGACCGCGCCGATGTCGGTGCGGCTCCCGGTCAGGACCGCGATCTCGCGCGCGATGTCGAAATCGTCCTGCTGGATACGGATGGTGACGGGGCACGCGGTGACGGGAGAGGCGGTGACGGGAGAGGTCATGGCCTAGCCGCCGGTCATCGGTGGGAAGAACGCGATCTCACGGGCGCCCGCGATCGCGGCGTCCGGCTTGACGTGGGTATGGTCGATCGCGGTGCGGATCACCTTCGGCTTCTCGAACGCGTAGGCGTAGGCTTCGCTTTGGCCGGATAGCCAGGCGATCAGCTCTTCCACCGTGCGTACGGCCGCAGGCGGTTCGATCGTCTCCTCGGCCTTGCCGACGCGCTCGCGCACCCAGGCGAAGTACTTCACCTTCATCCCTCATCCTCCTTGATGAGGTGATGGATGCCGGCGCGGAAATAGTCGTAGCCGGTGTACATGGTGAGGATTGCCGAGGCCCAGAGCAGGACCAGTCCGACCATCGAGACCATGGGTATCACCTCATCGCCGGCCGGACCGGCCAGCAGGAAGCCGATGGCGATGAGCTGAACGGTTGTCTTCCACTTCGCAAGTTTGGTCACGGGCACGCTGACGCGCAGCGCGGCGAGGTACTCGCGCAGGCCCGAGACCAGGATCTCGCGGCACAGGATCACGATGGCAGCCCACAGCGACCAGCCGTGGATGATGCCGTCGGCGGCCAGCATGAGGAGGCACGAGGCGACCAGCAGCTTGTCGGCGATCGGATCGAGCATTCGGCCGAACGCCGATTGCTGATTCCATATCCGCGCGTAATAGCCGTCGAGATAGTCCGTGACCGCGGCCGCGATGAAAATGGCGACCGCAACCCAGCGCAGCCACAGAGGGCCGTCCACGATCGACTGCGCGTAAATGCACCCGACCACGACCGGGATCGCAGCGATCCGGCCGTAGGTCAGAAGGTTCGGGAGGGACATCGCGCGGCTGGTCGTCCCTCGTGTCGTGGCGATGTTCATCCGTCCTACCAATACCGCTGCAGCCTGAAGGTCAACCGGTCCGCTCCCCAAATGGGGTGCGAGATGCGACGACCATATGACCGCGGCCCCTTTAGATCACCCCGGCTGGGGGTGGAAATAGTCGAAAATCTTGCGGGCGCTTTCGGCGCTCACCCCCGGAACCTTGCCGAGATCGGCGATCGAGGCCCGTTCGATCTCCTTCAGGGTTCCGAAATGATGCAGCAAGGCACGTTTGCGTGACGGACCGATGCCCGCAATCTCCTGCAAACCGGCCTCGCGGATGTCCTTCTTGCGCAGCTTGCGGTGCGAACCGATGACGAAGCGATGCGCCTCGTCCCGCAGCCGCTGGATGAAATAGAGCACGGGGTCGCGTGGCTCCAGCTTGATCGCCTCGCGCTCCGGCATGAACAGGGTCTCGCGGCCGGCATCCCGGTCCGGCCCCTTGGCCACCGACATCAGCGCCACCTGGGTCAGGCCGAAATTCGTAAAGATCTCCCGGACGGCGTTGAGCTGGCCGCGGCCGCCGTCGATGATCACGAGATCCGGCCATTGCGGGAAATCATCGTCCTTGGCCTTGTCGTTTTCCTTGGCCGCACTGTCCTCGGGTGGATTGATCAGGCGCTTGAAGCGGCGTTCGAGCACCTCGCGCATCATCCCGTAATCGTCGCCGGGCGTGAGCCCTTCCGACTTGATGTTGAACTTGCGGTACTGGTTTTTCACAAAACCGTCCGGGCCGGCGACGATCATGGCGCCGACCGCGTTGGTGCCCTGAATGTGGCTGTTGTCGTAGACCTCGATCCGCTTCGGCGAATGCGGTAGGCTCAGCGTCGTGGCCATGGCGTCGAGCAGGCGGCTCTGCGTCGCGGTGTCCGCGAGCTTGCGGCCGAGCGCCTCGCGCGCGTTGGTGAGCGCGTGGGCGACGAGCTCCTTCTTCTCGCCGCGCTTCGGCGTGGAAACCTCGACTTTGCGGCCGGCCTTGATCGCCAGTGCACTGGCGAGCAGCTCGCTCTCCTCGATCTCGTGCGAGAGCAGGATATTCCTCGGCGGCGGCTTGTCGTCGTAGAACTGGGCGAGGAAGGAGCCGAGCACTTCCTCCGGCGTATACGTTTTCTCCGCGCGCGGAAAATAGGCGCGGTTGCCCCAGTTCTGCCCGGTGCGGAAGAAGAACACCTCGACGCAGGAGAAGCCGCCCTCCTGGTGGATGGCGAACACGTCGGCTTCTTCCACCGTGCGCGGATTGATGCCTTGCTGCGACTGGATCGCAGAGAGCGCGGCGAGGCGGTCGCGGTAGAGCGCGGCGCTCTCGAATTCGAGCTCGCCGGAAGCCTTCTCCATCTCGCCAGCGAGCTCCTGCTTCACCGCCTGGCTCTTGCCCGAGAGGAAGTCGGTCGCCTCGCGCACCAGCGTCGTGTAGCCGGGGAAGTCGATCTCGCGGGTGCAGGGGCCGGCGCAGCGGCGGATCTGGTAGAGCAGGCAGGGCCTGCTGCGGCTCTCGAAGAAGGAATCCGTGCAGGAGCGGACCAGGAACGCGCGCTGAAGCGCGGTGATGGTGCGGTTGACGGCGCCGGCGGAGGCGAACGGGCCGAAATAGCGACCGGGACGGGTCTGCGCGCCGCGGTGCTTCAGGATCTGCGGCGCCCAATGGTCGCCGGTGATCAGAATATAGGGAAACGACTTGTCGTCGCGCAGCTGCACGTTGAAGCGCGGCCGAAGCTGCTTGATGAGGTTGGCTTCCAGCAGCAGCGCTTCGGTCTCGGTGTTGGTCGAGATGATTTCCACGGTAACGGTGGCGGCGATCATGCGCAGGATGCGCGCCGGCAGCGGCGCACTCTGACGCGCATAATTCGACAGGCGCTTTTTGACGTTCTTGGCCTTGCCGACATAGAGCACGTCGGCATTCGCACTAAGCATGCGGTAGACGCCGGGCGAGGTGGGGGCGAGGCGAACCGCGCGCTCGATCGCCTCATGGCCGGTCGCCAGCGGCTCTTCGCCGACCGTGCCGCTCTCTTCCGGGATATCCGGCAGCCGTGCATCGTCCTCGTCGTCACCGCTTGCGGTCGCGGGATCGAGGTCCGGGGGCGCCGTTTCCGTTTCCTGGGGCGGGACGTCCGGCACGTTGCCGTGCACGGGTTTACGCGCGTGCATGTCGTCCGGATCGTCGGTGGAATCGTGAACCATGGAGCGAATTTAGGCGCTTGGGGTGCTGATTTGAAGTTCCGGCCGTGCGGCACGCACAGAATGGCGGCGCAGTTCCCGGTAACGCTTGCTTAAGCCTGTTAACAGCGCGGTAACCCGACTTAACAGGCCTTTAACTTAAAACTCTCGATAAATCTTACACGAAAAGGTCTTGGTTCCGTAACCATGCGGTTTTGCCTCGCGCGGCGGCGCAGGCATCGCACCCGGTGACGGCAGTTGCGTTGGAGTGTGTGATGAAGAGGCTCGTTGTGGGCGCAGCTGCGTTGGTTGCAGCCGGCTGGACGGCTTCGGCAAAGGCGGCCGATCTCAATTACGGGCAGCGTGCGCCCTACACGGTCAATCAGCCGCTCAACGGCTATAGCTGGGCGGGCCCGTATCTCGGCGGCAATCTCGGCTACGAATGGGGCTCGGTGAACAACAATCCCGCAAAGCCCTCCGGCTTCGTCGGCGGTGTTCAGGCCGGCTACAATTTCCAGAACGGCCCGTGGGTGTTCGGCGTCGAGGGCGACATCCAGGCCACGGGTGCCGACGACACCTTCGCGCCGTGGAAGTTCTCCAATCCGTGGTTCGGCACCCTGCGCGGCCGCGCCGGCTATGCCTTCAGCAACGTGCTGGTCTACGGCACCGCGGGCCTCGCCTTCGGCGAGCTGCGCGCGCAGACGTTCGGCTGGACGGAGTCGCACACCAGCGCCGGCTGGACCATCGGTGCCGGCGCGGAAGTTGGGTTCGCGCCGAACTGGAGCGCCAAGCTCGAATATCTCTACATTGATCTGTCGACGAGTCAGTTCGCGATTACAGGCGTGTCAAACGGCTATAGCGCCAGCGTTGTGCGCGCAGGCGTGAACTATCACTTCTGATACCCAAAGAAGAAAATACCGGACTACAGCCTCCCGGCCGCTCGCGGCCGGGATTTTTTTGGGGCCGGTGTTTTCGCGTGGGACTCGCTAGGAAAGGATGACTAAATCGACCGCCTTCGGCCCCTTCCCCTTCTTGTCCGGTTCGACTTCGAAAGTAATACGCTGTCCTTCGGCAAGGTCCTTTAATCCGGCCCGCTCCACGGCAGTAATGTGCACGAAGACGTCGCGGCCGCCGTCGTCCGGTTTGATGAATCCGTAGCCGCGCTCGCCGTTGAAAAACTTGACCGTTCCCGTCATGGCCATCGGGAAACTCCCCCTCATTGCTCCTCCGTCGCGACGCAGACGCACGTCACGACATGACCGGGCCTTACGAAGCCCGGGAGCTGGCCATCCTTGGGCAGACCATTCGGTCCGACTGGATCTTTCTTAGGCCTTCACTCCGCCGCAACCATTCGCGGAAGCGGAACGTAAAGCCAGTCACGGAAACAGCATAATACGGTTCTTTGCAGATTGACTACGGCTCTTGCATATTTTTCCCAAGAATGCCGGAGTGTTAGGGCCTCGGCACCTCTAATCGGAATCTGGCAGCGCCACCCTGGCCGAGCGGCATTTCCAGCTCGGGCAGGATCGTCTTGAGCTCGCCCTGCAGCGTGTAAGGCGGATTGACGATCAAGAGCCCGGTGGAGGTGAGAGTTGCGCCGTCGGCTTGCGGCGACACACTGAATTCGAGGCGCAGGCAATTTCCCGGCGGCTTTGCTGCGGCTGCGAGGCGCGCCACTGATTGCACCAGCGCGTCGGTGGCGCGCCGGCTCTTGGCGGGATACCAGATTACATAGATACCGGTCGGCCATTTCGCGAAAGCGGCCGAGAAGGCCTCGCCCAGCTTGTCGAACTCGTCCTTTGCCTCGAACGGGGGGTCGATCAGCACGAGCCCGCGCCGTTCCTTCGGCGGCACGAAAGCCGGCAGCGCCATCCAGCCGTCGAGATCGACCACGCGGGCCTGCTCGTCGTGGCGCAGCACGCCGATCAGCGCTTTCCGCGCCTTCGGCTCGAGTTCGCAGGCGACGAGGCGGTCCTGCGGCCGCATCAGGGCGCGCGCGATCAGCGGCGAGCCCGGATAAGCCTTGAGCTCGCCCTTCGGATTGTAGGCGCGGACGATATCGAGATAGGGCTTGGTCAGCGCGATGGTGTCGTTCGAGAAACGCGCCTGCATCAGCCGGGCGATGCCCGTCAGCCACTCGCCGCCGCGGCGGGCCTCGTCGCTCTCGAGATCGTAGAGGCCGGCGCCTGCATGGGTGTCGATGACGCGGAAGGCGCCCGGCTTGTCCTGGAGATAGGTGACGATGCGCGCCAGCACGATGTGCTTGATGACGTCAGCGAAGCTTCCGGCGTGAAAGGCGTGGCGGTAATTCATGCAAGAGCACTACGCCACGTGACGGCTTGAGCAAAGAGGCACGACGCCTGGGCTACCCACCCCTGATCGGCGGCATCGTCACCTGGTCGCGGCGGCAGGCGCGGCGGTCGATCTCCTCGCAGGCGCGGAATTGCAGATCCTTGCTGAGGCAGATGCGGACTTCGGACAGCCGCGTCCGGTTGCACGTGATCGAGACGGCGGCGTTGCCGAGGCCCGGATTGGCCTTGATGAAGGCCTCCTCCACCTCCGCCGGCGCCACGGTCTTGGCCTGCGATAGATCGAGATATTCGGCCGGAATCTTGATCGCGGCGCGCGCCTTTCGGATCGTTTCGAAATAGCTGCGGTCGGCGAGCCCCGAGCAGGTGCCGTGCTTGTCCCACTCGTTGAAAATCAGCCCCGGCGCCGGCATCAGATCGAGCATCGAGGAGACGATGCTGCGATTCAGCCGCGGCGACGGCCGCTGGCAATATTCCGGAAAACCGTTCTCATATTGCGGCCACAGACCATGCACCACGAAAGAATAGGGCCGTCCGCTGCACTGGATCTGCGAGCGGCCGCCGCGCTCCGCCGCTTCCTCGCAGAAGGAGGGCGACCACGACAGCGACAGCACATAAAAATCGAATTCGCCGGGCGCGTTCTGCCGCTTGTCCTCGGCCTTCGCGCCGCCGGCTAGCGCAGCCAGTCCGGCCGCAAGCGTCAGCGAGATCATCAGGCGGGAGAACGAATGCAATCTGGAATGAAACATGGCGGCGCCCCTCAACTAGACTGTGCAACAAGCCTAGCAGGCGGCAGGAACATTTCAAGAACAAAATTCAGATGGCCGTTCAGCCGACCGAATCAGAGCTTCTTGGACTGAGGCTGGGCTGCTTAAGGCTTGGCGGCGCGGCAGGACGGGTTGTAGGCCCAGTTGCGGTCGAGCCCGACCACGCACCATTCGACGCCCTGGCCGAAGCTGGCGAAGCCGCCATCCTCGATGATCGAGAAGTGCACCTTGCGCATCTTGCCGTCCGTGAGCATGGCCTCGCCGCTGCAAAAGCGGCGCGGAATGTTATCGGGTGCCCAGGGCCGGAACGCGGTCTCGCGAACCGCGGCGAAGCCGGTGATCTTCAACGAGGAATTCCAGAACGAGCTTTCCTTCTCCAAGAACTGGGAAGCGATCGTCGGCAGCGCCCTGTCGCATTCGGAGACGTTGCCGTCATAGCGCGGCCCGCTCAGCCAGAAATTCAGCTCCAGCGGATTGGCGGCCCTGGCCTCACCGAGCGACAGCGCCCCGAACAGGAGGCCGAGCACGGCGGCAAAGCGGAGCGATTTCAGGGAGGTCGAGGCGCGCATGGGCAATCCAGACAGCATGATCTGCGAGGGACGGACGGTGCCGTGAAGGCCGCGCGGGGTCAAGTGCAGCGCGGCAACACTCGCCGACGAGTTGACCACAAGGTCGCAGCAACCGGCCTTCCGTTCTTTCCACCGCCGCCCCGGCACCGTAAACTGCCGCCAACCAATCGGAGTGACGGGAATGCGAATCATTGCGGCCGCGGGCCTACTTGCCTTGGGTATGATGGCGAGCCAGTCGGCGCGCGCCGATATCCTTCCGGTGCCTCCGTTCAAGGGCAACGACACCGGCGGCATCATCGCCTATTCGATGGCAACCCAGGTCGATGCGCGGCAGGTCGCGGTCGATCATTGCGCGCGCTACGGAAAGGTCGCGAAATTCCTGGGGGTGCAGGCCTATGAGGGCGGCTACATCTCGTTCTCATGCCGCTGGGTGCCCTATGGCGCTGCCGACAAGCCGATCCGCACGCTCTACTGAGGCGTTTTCGTAACGCCAGCAATCTCTCAGCCGGGAGCTTCTCACATGACGCGCAAACTCGCTTTGCTCGGCTCGGCCCTTTGCCTCGTCTTGTCGGCCGGCGTCGCCAGCGCCGACGATCTGCCGATGCGCAAAGCCGGTCTCTGGGAATTGAAGATGCTCAGGACCGGTACGTCCGTGCCCGAAATGACCATGCAGCACTGCACCGACGAGACCGTCGACAAGGAGATGAACAACAACGTCTCCCCGATGGCCAAGCAGATCTGCGCCAAGCAGGACATCAAGAAGACCGCGACCGGCTATGTCAGCGATTCCGAGTGCAGTGTCGCGGGCATCAGCACGACCTCGCATGCCGAGATCACGGGCGATTTCAATTCGGCCTACACGGTGAAGACCTCGTCGCACGCACGAGGTGGCGCCGCCGGCGCCGCGGGGCGCGATTCCACGATGACACTCGAAGCCAAGTGGCTCGGAGCCTGCAAGCCCGAGCAGAAGCCCGGCGACATCGTGATGCCGGGCGGCTTCAAGATGAACGTGCGTGACATCGACAAGCTGA
Source organism: Bradyrhizobium sp. LB14.3 (assembly GCF_040547985.1). Taxonomy (NCBI): domain Bacteria; kingdom Pseudomonadati; phylum Pseudomonadota; class Alphaproteobacteria; order Hyphomicrobiales; family Nitrobacteraceae; genus Bradyrhizobium; species Bradyrhizobium sp. LB14.3. The sequence continues at coordinate 34,203 of NZ_JBEPQT010000026.1, read as the reverse complement.
AGGCGTTGCTGCCGAAATAGGGCTATTGCGGCTACATCCGTTACACCGGTATCCGCACGCTCGCCCTTAATCCACCCATCGGGCTATCGCCGAGCGTGATGTCGCCGCCATGCGAGCGGGCGATGTCGCGTGCGATCGCGAGGCCTAGGCCGGTGCCGCCTTCGTCCTGGTTGCGTGCGTTGTCCAGCCGCAGGAACGGCTTGAACACCTCTTCGCGCAGATGGGCGGGAATGCCCGGCCCGTCGTCGTCGACCGTCACGGTCAAATAACGGTGATCGCGCTGGCCGGTGATGCCGATGCTTTTGCCGTAGCGGGCGGCGTTGGTGACGAGGTTGGCGAGGCAGCGCTTGAACGAGGCCGGCTTCACCGTGACCACGGGCAGCCCGTTGAACGCGACGGTCGCGGTGTGGCCGTGGCGTTCGGCGTCGCTGCGCAGCTCCTCGAGCGCCTGCGCCATGTCGGTTGGCTGCGACTGCTCGCCGGAATCGCCACGGGCAAACGCGAGGTAATCTTCCAGCATCATCGACATCTCGTCGACGTCCTTGCGCATGCCCTCCATTTCGGGGCTGTCGCCGATCAGCGCCAGTTCGAGCTTGAACCGCGTCAGGATCGTGCGCAGATCGTGACTGACGCCGGCGAGCATCGCGGTGCGCTGCTCCATCGTGCGCTCGATGCGCGATTTCATTTCGAGGAAGGCGACCGACGCGCGCCGCACCTCGCGCGCGCCGCGCGGCCTGAAGTTCGGCGCCTCGCGGCCCTTGCCGAAGCTTTCGGCGGCGTCCGCAAGACGCAGGATCGGCTTGATCTGGTTGCGCAGGAACAGCACCGCGACGATCAGCAGGATCGAGGACGTTCCCACCATCCAGAACAGGAAAATCTCCGAGTTCGAGGCATAAGCGGCGCTGCGCTGCGCGAACACGCGCATCACGGCATCGTCGAGCTGGATCCGGATCTCGACGAGGTTGGAGCGGCCGACGGTGTCGATCCAGAACGAGCGCCCGATCTGGCGGCCGAGCTGCACCGACAGCGTCTGGTCGAGCAGCGAGAAGAACGGCTTTGGTCCGGGCGGCGGCATGTCGCCGGCCGGGAGGAAATCGACGACGAGGCCGAGGCGCTGCTGCGCGATGCGGCGGATCTGGTCGCGGTCCTTGTCTTGCGGATAGCCCTTGTAGACGTCGATCAGCGCGGCGATGTCCTGCACCACCGCCGCCGATAGGCGCCGCGTCACCGTGTTCCAGTGCCGCTCCATGAACACGAAGGCGACGACCGACTGCAGGATCACCATCGGCACGATCATGATCAGCAGCGCGCGGGCATAGAGGCCGGTCGGCATCCAGCCCTTGAATGCGTTGCCCATCCAGCCATTGACGGCGGAGACGCGGCCGGCGGCGCTCTTCAAAAGCGTCAGGCCGGTATCGATCGTGCTCATAGGGGGCGCTTCACTTCACAAAACTCAAGGCGAGGCGACCAGCCGGTAGCCGATACCGCGCACCGCCTGGAGGAACAGCGGATTGGCGGGATCGGTCTCGATCTTGCGCCGCAGGCGGTTGATCTGCACGTCGACGGCACGCTCGTTGACGCTGCCATTGCCGGTCAGCGCGCTGCGCGGCACGGTCTCGCCGGGCGTCTCCGACAGGATCCGCAGCATCTCGCGCTCCCGGTCGGTGAGGTGGATGACGTCTTCGCCCTGGCGCAACTCGCCGCGGTCGAGATGGTAGACGTAGGGACCGAACGCGATCTTCTCGACCGCTGCGGCCTGCGGCGGCGGCGCGGCGCGCTTGAGGATGTTGTTGATGCGCAACGCGAGCTCGCGCGGCTCGAACGGCTTTGCGACGTAGTCGTCGGCGCCGATCTGCAGGCCCTCGATGCGGGCTTCGGCTTCATGCCGCGCCGTCAGCATCACGATCGGCACCGAGGAGGAGGTCCGGATGAAACGGGCGAGATCGAAGCCGGTCTCGCCGGGCATCATGACGTCCAGGATCAAGAGGTCGAAGTGCAGGCCCATGAGCTTCGCGCGCGCGTCGCTGGCGCTGCCGGCGGTCGAAACGCGATAGCCTTCGCCGGCGAGAAAGCGCGAGAGCAGATCGCGGATGCGGCGGTCGTCGTCGACCAGCAGGAGATGCGGGGCATCGTCGGCCGGGCGTGCCGGCGGGCGGGCGAGCGTGGCAGCGAGCGGCACGGTCACTCCTTGGCGTCGTGGTTGACGGAAGCGAAGATTGTCTCGAGCACCTTGTCCGGATCCTCGCGATCGATCATCGCGCGCAGGAAGCGCTTGACGGTCTCGGCATCCTGCGGCGCCATCTCGGCGAGCGCCCTGGTGATCCGCGTGGTCTGGAGGCCGGCGAGCTTCTGCACCAGCGCCTCGCCCTTCGGTGTCGCAAAGAGCAGGCGTTGGCGGCGATCATTGTCGCCGGTCTTCTGCACGATATAGCCCTCGTCCAGGAGCTGCTTGAGCACCCGGCCGAGCGATTGCTTGGTGATGCGCAGGACGTCGAGGAGATCGGCGACCTTGAGACCGGGATAGCGATAGACGAAGTGCATGACGCGGTGGTGAGCCCGGCCGAAGCCGAACGCCTCCAGCTCCTGGTCGGGATCGCCGACGAAATCGCGATAGGCGAAGAACAGCAGCTCAATGATATCCCAGCGCAAATTGCCTCCGTCGCCTGCCGCCGGCCGTGGCTCGGCAGCGTCTTGAGGGGGAGTCGCGAAATTTATGTCAGGCATATTGACGTATCTTGGGTCCAATGTTACAAAACGGCCAGCTCGCACGAAATTTTAAATCGTTTCACTGCGGGCGGCATTTCCAGGAGCGGTTGGTGAGCGCCGAGCAGGCGGCGACAGCCGGATCAGATCTACCGTGCGATTGTCGAGCGGTGTTCGACAAAACATACTGGACTTCTGCCTTCCGCAAAAGCATGTCCTCGGCGACATGCTGGCCACGGAAACCGGCCGTAACAAGGCTGGCGTTGGTCCGGCCAGTAACCTAGTCAAGCCAGCCGAGCCCGGAAAAGGGCAGGCGGGCGCCAGAACAGCGCCGCCACCGGCAGCGGGAGGCCTAAGGACATGAGCATGAAATTCGACATCCAGCCGGCATCCAATCCGATCCCCGAGAAGGACCGCGTCGCCAAGCTGGTGGACCCGGGTTTCGGGAGGGTCTTCACCGATCACATGGCGGTGGTTCTTTACAACCAGGCCAAGGGCGGCTGGTACGAGGCGCGCGTTGAGGCCCGCGCCAATTTCCAGATCGATCCGGCCGGCGCCGTCCTGCACTACGCTCAGGAAATTTTTGAAGGCCTCAAAGCCTACAAGCGCGACGACGGCGGCGTGAACCTGTTCCGTCCCGACGCCAATGCGCGGCGCTTCAAGGACTCGGCCGATCGCATGGCGATGGCGCAGCTCCCCGAAGACATCTTCATCGAGGCTGTCGAGCAGGTCGTGCGTATCGACCGCGCCTGGATGCCGGGCGGCGAGGGCAGCCTTTACCTGCGTCCCTTCATGATCGCGAGCGAGACCTTCCTTGGGGTCAAGCCGTCCTCCGAATACATTTTCGCGGTGATCGCCTCGCCGGTCGGCTCCTACTTCAAAGGTGGCCCCGCGCCGGTGTCGATCTGGGTTTCAGAGAACTACACGCGCGCCGCGGTCGGTGGTACCGGCGCCGTCAAATGCGGCGGCAATTACGCTGCAAGCCTGCGGGCGCAGGCCGAAGCCATCCAGCACGGCTGCGATCAGGTCGTCTTCCTGGACGCGGTCGAGCGCCGCTACGTCGAGGAGCTCGGCGGCATGAACGTGTTCTTCGTGTTCGAGGACGGCTCGCTCTCGACGCCGCCGCTCGGCACCATCCTGCCCGGCATCACCCGCGACTCCATCATCGCGCTGGCGAAAGATGCCGGCAAGACCGTGCGCGAGGAGCCGTATTCGATCGACCAGTGGCGCAAGGATGCGGCCAGCGGCAAGCTGAAGGAAGCGTTTGCCTGCGGCACGGCGGCCGTGATCTCGCCGATCGGCAAGGTGCGTTCGGTGAGCGGCGATTTCGAGATCGGCGGCGGCGCCGCCGGCCCCATCGCCATGGGCCTGCGCAAGCAGCTCATCGACATCCAGTACGGCCGCACCAACGATCCGCACAACTGGATCCGCAAGGTGTTTTGAGGTCTCGTGTCCCGGACGCGCTGCAGCGTGAAACGCTGCTGCGCAGAGCCGGGACCCATCCCGCCGCGGATGGACCCCGGATCAGCAGCGCACCACGTCGCCAAGAGGCGGCGCGTTGCGTAGCATCCGGGGAACGCCAGCCGGCATGCCATGAACTCGCTTGCACGACCGCGCGACAAAGTCCGAGACATCATGGCATCCGGACATCGCGATCATGGCTTCCACGCTTTCCCAACCCCTGAAATGGGCCGTTCTCGCCGCAATCACTGGCGTCACCGTCTTCGGCGTCCTGACGATCGGCGCCAAGCCGGAGGTCTCGGCCGAGGACCGCTCGCCGATCGTCGACGTGCGCACCACCGATCCGGAGATGAACACCGCGATCGCGCGCGCCCGCGGCACGCTGCCGACTTTCTGGGCCTCCTACGAGGCGCCAAAACCGTCGGAAACCGGGCATGCCCTGAAGGTGCACTTTTCCACCCGCAAGGGCGGCGAGCACATCTGGATCGCCGACGTGAAAAAGCAGCCCGACGGGACCTATTCCGGCTTCTTCGCCAACGAACCGCGCGATCTGCCGGGTAAGCGGGCAGGCGATCCGGTCAAGTTCACTGAAGCCGACATCTCGGACTGGATGCTCATGCGCAACGCCAAGATCGTCGGCGGCGAAACCATCAAGCCAACGCTGAAGTCGCTGCCGAAGGCGGACGCCGATGCCCTCAGGGCGCGGATGGAGAAGCCGTAGGGCAAGCCGGCAGTTGCCGCACCCCGCGTCGGCTGGTAAATGCCGCGCATGGCCGAAAAATCCAAAAAACCCCAGAAACTGAAGGCGCGGCTGCCGCGCGGGCTCGAAGATCGCGATCCCGCCGCAATCCGGGCGACGCGCGAGATGGTGGAGAAGATCCGCGCCGTCTACGAGCTCTACGGGTTCGAGCCGGTGGAAACGCCGGCGATGGAATACACCGACGCGCTCGGCAAATTCCTGCCCGACCAGGATCGTCCGAACGAGGGCGTGTTCTCGTTCCAGGACGACGACGAGCAGTGGATCTCGCTGCGTTACGATTTGACCGCGCCGCTTGCGCGCTATGTCGGCGAGCGATACGGGACCGACGGTCTGGTCTTGCCCTATCGCAGCTACCGCGTCGGCTATGTCTTCCGCAACGAAAAGCCCGGCCCCGGCCGCTTCCGCCAGTTCATGCAGTTCGATGCGGACACGGTGGGCTCGGCGACGCCGGCGGCGGATGCCGAGATCTGCATGATGGCGGCGGACACGATGGAGGCGCTTGGTGTTCAGCGCGGCCAGTACGTCGTGAAGGTCAACAACCGAAAAGTGCTCGACGGCGTTCTGGAAGCAATCGGGCTCGGCGGCGAAGAGAACGCGGCACGCAGGCTGACCGTGCTGCGCGCAATCGACAAGCTCGACAAATTTCCCGCCGAGGAAGTGCGCAAATTGCTCGGTCCCGGCAGATGGGATGGCGGCGAAGAAGGCAAGGGCGACTTCACGAAGGGCGCCAATCTGAGCGCGTCTGAGGCCGACGTTGTTCTCGCCATCACCAAACCGCGCGATGATTGGAAAGAGGCCATCGCCGCGGCAGAAACTTACCTCGCCAAGAGCGAAGTTGGCCAGGCGGGCGTGAGCGAGCTGGAAGAGATTGCCAAATTGGTTACGGCATCGGGCTACGGCGCTGATCGCATCCGTATCGACCCCTCCGTCGTGCGCGGCCTCGAATATTACACCGGCCCCGTCTACGAGGTCGAACTGCTTCTGGACACCAAGGACGAGAAGGGCCGGCCGATACGGTTCGGCTCGGTCGGCGGCGGCGGGCGCTTTGACGGCCTGGTCTCGCGCTTCCGTGGTGAGCCGGTGCCGGCGACCGGATTTTCGATCGGCGTGTCGCGGCTTCAGGCCGCGCTGACGCTGCTCGGAAAGCTCGATACAAAACCCGAGTTCGGCCCCGTCGTCGTCACCGTGTTCGACCGCGACCGCGTTGCCGACTACCAGAAGATGGTCGCGAGCCTGCGCACGTCCGGCATCCGCGCCGAGCTCTATCTCGGCAATCCCAAGAACATGGGCAACCAGCTCAAATATGCCGACCGCCGCAACGCGCCCTGCGTTATCATCCAGGGCTCCGATGAAAAAGCCCGCGGCGAGGTGCAGATCAAGGATCTGATCGAGGGCGCGAAGGCGGCTGCTGCGATCGCTTCCAACCAGGAATGGCGCGAGAGCCGCCCGGCGCAGTTCTCGTGCAGTGAAGCCGACCTCATCACCAAAGTGCGCGAGGTGTTGGCGCGCCATGACGTGAGCTGGGGCTAGCCATTCGCTGACGCCGCCATGCCCGGGCTTGTCCCGGGCACCCACGTCCTGTTTGATGGCGCCCGTCAATGGCCGGTGTTCGGCCCCAAGGGAGAGAAAAATGCCTGAGATCACTGTCAGCATGGCCGAAGGCCGCAGCGACGAACAAAAGGCCGGCATGATGCGCGACATCACCCAGGCACTGGTGAAGAATCTCGGCGTCGACGCCGATGCCGTGGTCATCCAGATCAACGAAGCCCCGCTCCGCCACAAGATGAAGGGCGGCAAGACCTTCGTGGAGCGCGCGGCGGCTGCGAAGAAATAGCCACTGCTCTAGCGCCAATCACAACTGTCGTCCCGGCCTAGTGCGCAATTGCGCACGGGGGGCCGGGACGACGCCGAGCAAGCAACATGGACGCACGCGACTTCATCACAATCGGCATGAACGCCGAGCGCATGCTGGTGGTGCCAGTGGAGCGCACGGTCGGGCATTTCGTGCCCGGCATGCCCATGGTCTACGCGACGCCGATGATGATCCTGGAAATGGAGATGACGTCGGGCGATGCGATCCGCCCGGCGCTTCAGCCGGGCTGGGTCACCGTCGGCACCGAGGTCGACATCCGGCATCTTGCAGCAGCTCTGGTCGGCGCGACGGTGCGGACGACCGCGAAGGTCGTCGCGGTCGAGCGCCGCGTCATCCGCTTCGAGGTCGAGGCTTTCGAGGGCACGCGAAAGCTTGGCGAGGGCCGCCACGCGCGCGGGCTCGTCAATGTCGAGATGTTCAACAAGCGGTTGGGAACGACGTAGGAGCCGCTTGCTCTGCCCTCATCCTGAGGAGACGGCGCAGCGGTCGTCTCGAAGGATGGCTCGCGGGCGAGAGCCGGGCCTGCATGGTTCGAGACGGCGCTTCGCGCCTCCTCACCATGAGGGGATAGCTTCCTTACTTCGCCAGCTGCTTCGACCGCTTCGTCGCCGCCGCGATCGCGCGGATCATCAGATCGCGCAGGCCGGGCTCGCCCATCAGCACGCCGAGGGCTGCGGCGGTGGTGCCGCCGGGCGAGGTGACGTTCTGGCGCAGCGTGCCGGAGGGCAGCTCCGACTGGTGGAGAAGTTCACCGGAGCCGGCGACGGTTTCGCGGGCGAGCTTTGTTGCCAGCGCCTCGGGCAGGCCGGCCTCGACACCGGCGCGCGCGAGCTCTTCGGCGAGCAGAAACACATAGGCCGGGCCCGATCCGGACACCGCGGTGACTGCGTCCATCAGGCTCTCATCGTCGACCCATTCGACCGAGCCGGTGGCGCGCAGCAGCGCATCGGCCACCGCGCGCTGGCCGGTGCTGACGTTGTTCGCGGCGACGGCCACCGTGATGCCGCGACCGATCGCGGCCGGCGTGTTCGGCATCGCGCGCACCACGGCGCCGCCGCAGACCTCCTCAAGCGAGGCGATCGTGGTACCCGCCATGATCGACACCACCGAGGTCTTGTCGGAGACGAATGGCTTCAGCTTTGCGCCGGCCTCGCGGAACATCTGCGGCTTCACCGCGACGACCATCGTCTCGACCGGGCCTACCGTCGTCACATCGGGATTAAGCGCAACGCCCTTCGCGGCAAGTGCGGTGATCTCGGGCGAGATGTGCGGATCAACCACAGCGACGCGGCGCGGATCGAGCCCGCCCGAAAGCCATCCGGTCAGCATCGCGCCGCCCATCTTGCCGGCGCCGGCGAGCAGGATGGTGCCGGTGATGTTTTTGAGAGTGCTGTTCGCCATCGCTGTTGCCAATGCCGTCGTCCTGGCGAAGGCCAGGACCCATTACCCCGGCTGGTTCTAGAGGAAGGATGGCAGGGCAACAAGCATCGCGAGCTACGCAAAGACCTCGCGGTATCGGTCCTGGCTTTCGCCAGGACGACGATGGAGAAAGCTGGGCTCGCTCGCCGCCTCGGGAGAGTGTGCTTACGCCTCGCCCACCGTGTCGAACATTGCCGCGTCCATGGCTTCCGTCGTGGTCTTGCCCGCCCACACCACGAACTGGAACGCCGGAAAATAGCGCTCGCAGGCGTGGATGGCGCCGGCGAGCATGGCTTCGCATTGCGCGGTGGAGGCGGCGAGCCCGCCCGGCAGCACCAGGGCCTGCCGGTGCATAATCATGCCGGTGTTGCTCCACAGGTCGAAGTGCCCGACCCACAACTGCTCGTTGACCGCGGCGACGAGCCGCTGCACCTCCGGTCGCCGCGCAACCGGAATCTTCATGTCGAACGCGCAGGCCAGATGCAGCGCCTCGATCTCGCCCATCCAGGTGAAGGAGATCTGGTAGTCGGTCCATTGTCCCTTGGAGACAATCGTGAGTTCGTCTTCGCCGGAGCGTTCAAACGGCCAGTTGTTGCTGGCAGCGATATCCTCGACCACCGCGAGCGGATGGTTTTTCGAATCGATAGTGCCTTCGAGCAGGGACATGCCGTCTCGACCTCTTGCCTTTTTGTTGTCTCTGATACGCACGCGCTTGGTCCGGCGCGCGCTTCCTTAACGTCGTTAAGGCGTTCCCCTCGGAGTCGCTGTAGCGATGCCGGGATCAGCGCGGGCTTGTCGCGGATCAACTGATGTGATTTGCGGAATCTGCGCAACCGGCTGCCGAGTCCGTCCACAAGCCATGACTCGTTCGTCCACAGCTCATCTCGGCCACAATTATTAACGTGGGATGTCCCAACCGGGATGGAGGAGAACAAACCGGAATCGGATTCGCGTGGAATGCCCGATCGTTAATTCCGCCCTGCGAGGGCCGGGTCGCCAAAGCGGCATGGGACCATGCGATTTTCCCATGCGGAACGTACTTGCTGTGGCAGCTCGCCGGCGTCATATTTCCCTCAGGCCGTTCATTCCGGACGGCCGATGTTCTCAGGGCGGGGTGAAAGTCCCCACCGGCGGTAAGGGCCGAAAGGCCTAAGCCCGCGAGCGCCTTCCTCAAGGTCTCTTGCCGCAGGGAAGGGTCAGCAGATTCGGTGTAACTCCGAAGCCGACGGTTAAAGTCCGGATGAAAGAGAACGGTCGGTGGCAGACGCATCGCAGGATGCGGCTGTTTGTCGTTCCGTGTGCCCTGATTCTGGTCCTTAACTGAGGAAAGCCATGAATCAGATGTTGCAAGACCCCCAAACCGAAACGTCCCAACCAACCCAAACGCCGCCGCCGGTTCCACAGGATCCCGCGACGGAGCATCCGCGCTTCGCAAAGCCGCAGCGGGTGGCCTTCGTGCAGGCCTGCTGGCACCGCGACGTGGTCGAGGAGGCCCGCATCGCCTTCGTGAGGGAGGCAGAAGTGCGTCACCTCAATCATGTCGACGTGTTCGAGGTGCCGGGCTCGTTCGAGATCCCGCTGCATGCGCAGATCCTCGCCAAGACACGGCGCTACACCGCGATCGTCGCGGCCGGCCTCGTCGTCGACGGCGGCATCTACCGCCACGAGTTCGTCGCCGACACCGTGATCAAGGCGCTGATGGATGTGCAACTGCGTACCGAGGTGCCCGTGTTCTCCGCGGTGCTGACGCCGCAGCAATTCCACGAGACCGAGGTGCACTACGATTTCTTCCGCAGGCATTTTGCGATCAAGGGCGTCGAGGTCGCGGCCGCCTGTGCGGAGACATTGCTCGGTCTGGAGCGCCTGCGTGGCCAGGTCGCGGCGGGAATTGTGTAACGCAGCGCAATGACCAGCACCCCTCATCCCGAGGAGCGCGAAGCGCGTCGCGAAGGATGAGGGGCGATTGCTGCCGTGTTCGTCATCACCCCAGCGACACCCCCGCCTTGGCGCGGCTGATCCCGAGGGTCAGGATGCGTTGCAGGAGTTCCGGGTATTTAAGCCCGTCATGCTGGGCCGCCGTGGCGAACTCCTGGCTCTTGGCGATCTCGGGATTGGGATTGGCTTCGATGAAATATGGCGTGCCGTCGGTGGCGAGACGGAAGTCGATGCGTGCATAGCCGTCGAGGCCAAGCGTCCGGTAGATGCGCTTCGCGGCCCGCTGGATGCGGGCGGTGACTTCGGGCGCGAGGTCCTTCGCCAGCCCGTCGACAATGCCGACCTTCTCCTGATAGTCGGTGTCGTGCTTGGCCTTCTCCGTGGCGATATGCCGTGACGAGCGGCCGCCCATGCTGCCGAATTTCAACTCCCAGACCGGCAGAACGCGTAAGCGATTGTTGCCGAGCACGCCGACGTAAAGCTCTCGCCCCTCGATGAACTGCTCGGCGATAGCGGCGGATTCGACCCGCTCGTGGATGAAGGCAACCCGCTCCGCCAGCTTCTCGTCGGTGTCGACGATCGATGCCTGCGAGATGCCGAACGAGCCATCCATGTTCAGGCTCTTGACGATCAGCGGCAGCGCAAGACGGGTCGGGCGTTTCACCTTGCGGCGCATCGGGAAGACGGCAAAGGCCGGCGCGGCGATCCGGCGGTGATGCACCAGCGTCTTGGACAAATCCTTGCCGCGCGCCAGGATCAGGCCGCGCGGATTGCATCCGGTATAAGGGACCTTCATCAGCTCGAGATAGCTCGCGATGTGCTGGTCGAAGGCGACGTTGTTGTGGAATTCCTCTAGCAGCGTGAAAACCACGTGCGGCTTGAACTCCTCGATCGCTACGCGCACCGGCTTGATTTCCTCCTGCGCGCCGAGTGGCCGCACCTCGTGGCCGGCCGCGCGCAAGGTGCTCACCACGTCGTATTCCGTTTTCCACGCATTGATCTCCTGTGCGGAGTATCCGTCGGAGGAGTCCGGGGGCAGGAAGTCCGGATGCATCAGCACGAGAATACGGAGACGTCTCATAGTGCGATCCATTTACGCCGAGACGGGCCAAACAGCGCGTGCATCGTCTTGGCGGTCACGAGGACGGTGAAATCGAGAGCGAGCTTCTGTTCGGGGCCGACGGCGCGCAGATCTAGCTCGCGGCAGCGGGAGATCATGTCATCGAGCACGGCATCGAGCGTGAGCTGGTTCTCGCCGGTCCATCGCGAGACCAATTGCCTGATCTGCGAGCGGTGGCGCCTGATCAGGGTCGAAGCCGGCTTTGAGCGGTGATGCCGTGGATCGGCTGAAAACAGCCGGGAGAGATCGCGGTCGTAGGTCTTCGGGGGCGTGAAGGCGTAGAACGCCTGCTTCTTCTTGTAGTGCTCTTCGAGCGTCTGGCTGAGCCGGCCCAGCGGATCGACACGCTCCCGCGTCGTGACCGGCGGCCGCTTTCCCGCGATCTCGCCCATCAGCTCGTCGATATATTCGAGCTTCTTCAGTGCCGGCCAGCCGGCATATCGCGTCCGCCAGTTCGAGCGCGGCCGCAGCCACACCGCAAAGGTCTCGGCGAAATCCTCGTCCGGATGGCTCTGCGCATACCACAGCCGCAGATGCTGGACGTAACGCCTGCTCGCCGGATTGGGCCGGTAATAGCGCGGATAGTGTTTCGACGACGGGCCGAACAATTGCTGCCAGCGCCGGCGGCGTTGCAGCTGATAGCCGTGCTGTATGGCGTGGCCCGCTTCGTGACGGAGGATGGCCATGCATTCGCGCCAGGTTCCGCCCTCGACGTCGAACATCATCTTCTTCTCGAGCTTCATCAGGCGGGGATGGGCGAGATAGAAGGGGATGGCGATGCCGGGGACGCCTCCCGGGCTGAACCATTCGCTCGAGATCCAGGTATGCGGCCGCAGCCGGATGCCGCGCTCCTCGAGCTCCTCATGGAGCGTGCCGACACAATCATCGAGCCAGGTGCCTTCGACCGTAACCCTCAGGCTGGAGAGCCGTTGCTTGAGCAACTCGTCATCCGACAGCTTTTCCCAAGCGAATTTCCGGCGTGGCATCAGGCATCCAGAGGGCAGAGATGACTCGGTATCCGGATGATGTCATGGGGCGGGGCCGGCAACAACCCGCGAGGTCTTCGAGGCGTGCCGCGGCGCGTCGGCGCCCGTGGCCATGTGGTGCGCAAAGTGAAGCGTGCTCACCGATTGCGCCGCAAAGAAAAAGGTGGACACGGCGCCTCGCGCCTTTGCTCACCCTGCGACATCGCGAAGCTAATCAATCGAACAGGCTCGACACCGATTCTTCCGCCGCCGTGCGCGCGATCGCGTCGGAGATCAGGCTGGCGATCGGCAGCGTGCGGATGTTCGGCGCCTTGCTCACCGCATCCGTCGGCAGGATCGAGTCGGTGATCACGAGCTCCTTCAGCTTGGAGTTTGTGATGCGGGCGGCCGCGCCGCCGGAGAGCACGCCGTGGGTGATGTAGGCGTAGACGTCCTTGGCGCCCTTGGCGATCAGCGCGTCGGCTGCGTTCACCAGCGTGCCGCCGGAGTCCACGATGTCGTCGATCAGGATGCAGGTGTAGCCGGCGACGTCGCCGATCACGTTCATGACCTCGGATTCGCCGGCACGTTCGCGGCGCTTGTCGACGATCGCGAGCGGGGTGTTGATGCGTTTGGCGAGGCCGCGGGCGCGTGCCACGCCGCCGACGTCGGGCGAGATCACCATCGTCTTGGAGAGGTCGAACTTGTCCTTGATGTCCCGCACCATCAGCGGCGCCGCGTAGAGATTGTCGGTCGGGATGTCGAAGAAGCCCTGGATCTGGCCGGCATGCAGGTCGAGCGTCATGACGCGGTCGACGCCGGCCTGCGTGATCAGATTGGCGACGAGTTTTGCCGAGATCGGCGTGCGCGAACCTGATTTGCGATCCTGCCGGGCGTAGCCGAAATAGGGCAGCACCGCGGTGATGCGGCGCGCCGAGGAGCGGCGCAGTGCGTCGGTGATGATCAGCAATTCCATCAGATGGTCGTTGGCCGGGAACGAGGTCGACTGGATGATGAAGGCATCCGAGCCGCGGACGTTCTCCTGGATCTCAACGAAGATCTCCATGTCGGCGAAGCGCCGTACCACTGCCTTGGTCAGCGGCAGGTCGAGACCTTGCGCGATGGCCTGGGCGAGAGCCGGATTGGAGTTGCCGGCGACGAGCTTGATGGAGCCGTTCTTGGCCGACATGGACGCTTCCTCCCGCGCTTTGTTGGACAGGATGTTCAACATCAGAGAATACCCACTGGAAGCACGGTTACGACGGGCGAGGAAATATCAGGCGGAGGGCTGCAATGGCAACCCGGGATGCTACGTTTTCCCTGCGAAATCCTGAGTCCGGCCAACGGTTTGGCCTGAAGTTGGGGCCGTGGTTTAGCGGGGGTTATCGCTCGGCATAGCCGAGCGCCGAGGCCGGCATCCCGGCCGCCGGAGCCTCCGGGATCACGCTCGCCACGGCCGGCCCGCGCAAGCCGGGAGCCGAGCCCGGCGCATCCGGTGTGCCATTGATCATGTTGGAAAGTCCGCTGAATCCGGCCTGGGCGATCTTCCGCAGCACGAGGTCGTCAGCGGCGCCCCACGGATCGCGGCCGCCCTTGGCGGACGTGGGTTCCTCGCCGGAAAGGCGCAGCGCGCGCTGCTGGTTGGCGTCGTAGACGTCCCAGACCCAGGCGATCACGGTTTTGCCGCGCACAATCTGGGCGGAGAGGTAGCTGCGCACGCGGTAGGCGGCCGTCCCCTCGCGGGAGACCACGGACAGGCTGCGCAGCTTGGATTCGCTGTCGAGCACGCCGACCATGCGGTCGAACACTTGCGGCGGCGGCCCGTCGATCGATTCGAACGCGACCGTTGCTCCAGAGCCGGCGCTCGGCGCCATCGCATAGGAGTTCGCAGCACCACCGCCGCCGGCGCAGCCGCCAAGCGCGCAAGCAACCGCAATCGATGCGGCGGCGATCGCGGCGCGCATGATTGTCCCGGTTTGGAGCAGGCGGGTTGACGCTTCCCTCATCGCGCCTTGCGATATCGTTAAAATCGCTTAACGTCTAGGGCAGGCAGGACACAGGGCTTAACCGATCAGGCCAGCGTGCATGGGGAGCGGTCGATGAGAGACCCGGCTTTTGGCTTGATCATCGCGTGCCTTGCCGCAGGCCCGGTGGCCGCAGAGGAGAGCGCTGCGGAGGTCATTCAGTCCTTCGGATTGGTCGGGACGTGGTCGGTCGATTGCAAGCGCGATCCAAATCAGGCTTGCACGAGCAACGGCTGCGGCGCGCGGATGACATACATTGTGCCGCCCTCGGGATCGCCGACAATCAGGAACGTGATAGGGACGTTTTCGCCCGGCCAGGTGCGGACATTCATCAGCACGATCTACGCGGCGACCCGCATCGCGGCCGACAAGATCAAGTTCGTGTCCGTTCAGGATCCTCCGGCGAGCGTCGCGGCGGTGTGGTGGCGTCAGCCTGGCGAGCCTTGGGAGGTTGTCCTGTTGAAGGTTGGCGACAAGTATCGAACATTTTCCGCGCATCGCGAGGACAAGAAGAAGTTCGACGTCGAAGAAGGCTTTTACGTCCGGCCGCCGCCGCCACCCCCGCCCGCCAAGACATATGACGAACTGCCGACGAAATGGGATCGCACCCAGCAGCAAGCGCCGTTGTTTGAAAAGTGCAGCGACTGACGCCTACCCTTCGAGCACGATCGCGTGAACGTGGCGGCCGTAATCCGGCTCCTTGCGATGCACCGAGCGGCGATAGCTGAAGAAGCGCTCGTCGCCGTAGGTATCGAGGCCGAGATCGTCGATCATCAGGATGCCCGCGGCTTCCAGACGTTTCCGGATGAAGCCGGCGAGGTCGAACATCGCGTGGCCTTCGCGCACCGACGGGATGAAGAACATGGCGTTGTCCGCATCCGCCTCGATGAAGCGCGCCACGAACTCGTTACCGACCTCGTAGCTGTCCTGGCGGATTAACGGGCCGATCGCGGCGATGATGCCGCTGCGCGAGGCGCCGAGCTTTTCCATCGCCGAGATCGTCGCTTCCAGCACGCCGGTGAGCGCACCCTTCCAGCCGGCATGTGCGCCGCCGATCACACGCGCGTTGGGATCGACGAACAGCACCGGTCCGCAATCGGCGGTGGAGACGCCGAGCGCGATGCCCGGCACCTTCGTCACCAGCGCATCGCCCTTCGGCCGCGGCCCGTCCGGCCACGGCGTGTCGGCGACGCGCACGTCGGGCGAATGGATCTGGTGCAGGCTGAGAAAGCGTTCCGGCGCGACGCCGACATGCTCGGCCATGCGGCGGCGGTTCTCTGCGACAAGGGCCTGATCGTCGTTGGAGCCGAGCCCGCCGTTCAGCGCCGAATAGATGCCGCGTGAAACGCCGCCCTCGCGGGTGAAGAAGGCGTGGCGCAGGCCGGGCACCGCCGACAGCAGCGACGAGCCAAGCGTCATGACGCGTCCCTGGCCTGTTCGAGATCGCTCAAGCCCGCAAGGCCGGTCAGACGCGGCTCGGAGATGCCGAGCACCTTGAACATCGAGCCCATGCCGCTGCGCCCGGTATCGGTCAGGCGCTTGAGCGCGATCGAAATGTCGGTGGCGACATCAGGCGTCGCCTTCTGCATCAGCGCGGCTGCACGGGTCTCGATGCCGACGCGCTTGAGGAAATCGCCCTGCGTCACCGGGCCGTGCACGTGGGCGCCGACATCCTCGGCCGCGCGCGCCAGCGCCTGGAAGTCGACATGGGCGGTGACGTCGGCCTGGCCCGGTGCCTTCAGGGGATCGGTAAAGGTGTGGCGCGCGATCGCCTGGAAGGTGTCGCCGGCATCGCTGCGCAGATGGCCGTAGTCGATGATCAGCGCCGCGCCGTCCTGGTCGCGCACGCGGCTGGCGAGCTTCATAACCTCCGCATCGGGCCGCCATTCGAACACGGCCCCGACGGGCGCGGCGCGCACCAGAGACGGCAGCAGCACCTCGAAGCGCGGCGTCGGCTCGGCCGCCGCGCCGAACTGAAGTTTTCCGTTGGCGTCGACCTCGATCACGCGCTCGTGCCAGCCGTTCTCGTGGCGGACCATCTGGTGGATCGGCAGCACGTCGAAATATTCGTTGGCGAGGATGATGCTCGGTCCCTCAGGCACGTCGTCGATGCTGTCGTGCCAGGCGATGTTGCGTACGCCCGCCAGCGTCGCACTCTGCCGGTCGCGCAGGACGGGATTAACCTCGACCATGTGGATGTGAAGCGCCTGGTAGAGCGGCGGCAGCACGCGGAGCGCACGCAGCGCATCCGCCATCATGGTGCCGCGGCCGGGGCCGAGCTCGATCAGCCGCAGGAATTGCGGCGAGCCCATCTGCTTCCACACCGAGGCGGTCCACAGGCCCAAAAGCTCGCCGAACATCTGGCTGACCTCGGGCGCGGTGGTGAAGTCGCCTTCTCGTCCCAAGGGATCGCGCGAAACGTAATAGCCATAGCGCGGGTGCATCAGGCACAGTTCCATGTACCGCCAGACCGGCATGGGGCCTGAGGATTTGATCAGCGCCTTGATCGCGTTGAGTAACGGCTGGTCGGTCACGGCCTATCTTCTCAAAAGGAATTAACGAATAGCCCCTGCGGGCTCGGGCGCACCGCGCCTGATAGCCAATACAATAAGTATGCCGCCGACAATAAGCATCGGGATCGACAACAGCATGCCCATGGTTAATCCGCCCCAGAGATAACCGAGCTGGACGTCCGGTTCGCGGAAATGCTCGCCGATGATCCGGGTCAGGCCGTAGATCAGGATGAAGCTGCCGAGAATGAGCCCCGGCCGCTTCAAGGCGCCGCGGCGGATCATCACGGCGAGGATGATGAAGAGCAGGAGACCCTCCATGCCCGCTTCGTAGAGTTGGCTCGGATGGCGCGGCACGTCACCACCGGTCGGAAAGACCATGGCCCAGGGCAGGCTCGGGTCGGCGGGGCGGCCCCACAACTCGCCATTGATGAAGTTCGTCAACCGCACCAGGAAAATCCCGACCGGCGCAACGCCGCAGGTGATGTCGCCGAGCGACAGGATCGAGATGCCGTTCTTCCAGGCGAACCACATCACCGCCACGACGCATCCGAGGAAGCCGCCATGGAAGGCCATGCCGCCTTCCCACAATTTGAAGATGGCAGCCGGATGTTCGACGAAGAAGGGCAGGTTGTAAAACAGGACATAACCGGTGCGGCCACCGAGAATGATGCCGAGCGTCACCCACAAGATGAAATCGTCGATCTGCGGCAGGCTGATCGGCGAGGTGCCGGCCCATAGCCTGTCGTTCTTGATCAGTGCACGTGCATAGAGCCAACCGAAGGTGATCCCGCAGATATAGCCAAGCGCGTACCAGCGGATCGCGAACGGTCCGATCTCGACCGCGATCGGACTGAACGATGGAAAGTCGATGAGCAGAAAGGGCATCGCGCCTTGCTTCTACAGAGTGAAGGGCAAGCAGCGGCCCCGTTGGAGCTGCGCCCCCTCTCCCGCTTGCGGGAGAGGGTTGGGGTGAGGGTGTTTCCGCGTTCGAGATAATCTCCGTGTGGAGAGAACCCCCACCCGGCGCTTCGCGCCGACCTCCCCCACAAGCGGGAGAGGTGCACCGAGCTCGCGGATAGATCGATCCATCCCGTTCTACACGAGATTGCGGCGATAGAGCGCCAGCAGACGCTCCCAATGCCGCTCGGCGGCGTCGCGGTCATAGACCGGACGCTTGGGGAAGGCGAAGCCGTGATGGGTGCCCGGATAGATCTCGACCTCGGCTTTGGCGCCGCTCATGCCCTGCTTCACCTTCTCGATGATCTCGGCAGGTGCGTAGATGTCGGTCTCGGCGCAGGCGAAGTACAGCTCGGCTTTGGTCTTGGCTGCCGCGAGATGCGGGCTGTCGTCCTGGTCGGTTGCGAGCTGCGTGCCGTAGACCGAGGCGGCGGCCTTGACGCGATCGGGGAAATGCGTGGCGGCGTTGACGGCGTAGCGGCCGCTCATGCAGTAGCCGACGGTGCCGATCAGCTTGGTGTTAGCGGCCGCCTGACCCTCGGCATAGTTCAGCAGCGCGCGCGTGTCGTCCATGATCATGGGGATCGTGAGCGACCCCATCAGCGCGAACATGCGTTTGCGCTCCGGCGCGTTCGGATCGGCCGGCAGCGCGCCGAGCTCCATCACGCCGGAGCGGTAATAGAGGTTCGGCAGCATCACGTAATAGCCCGATGTCGCGAGCCGGCGCGCCATGTCGCGCAGCTCTTCGCGGATCGCCGGCGCGTCCATGTAGAACAGGATGACCGGAAACGGCCCGCCGCGTTCGGGATGGCTGATGAAGGTTGCGGTGTGACCGTCCTTGGTGGGGATCGCGATCTGCTGGTCGATCATCTCGAGCGCCTTTGTCATTCTTCTTATGCAGGGACGTTGAATACGATTGCAAGGAAACCGGGGCATGACAAGGATACGTCGATCGGCCCTTGAACCGGGCCAAACGGATTGCCATTGTCTCCCGGCGCGTTCGCGCAGAGTTTATCGAAGGCCGCCAGGAGACCGACATGACCCAGACCAACAACCGGTTTTTCGACGAGATCGGTCGGCTGATGAACGATGCCGCCGGCGCCGCCCAGGGCGTCAAGCGCGAGGTCGACACCGTGTTGCGCACCCAGGCCGAAAAATTCCTGCGCGACATGGACCTGGTCAAGCGCGAGGAGTTCGAGGCGGTCAAGGACATGGCCCGGCTCGCCCGCGAAGAGAACGAGGCCCTGAAGGCTCGCATCGTGGCGCTGGAAGCCAAGCTCGGCGGCTAAGGCGCCAACCCGGAACGAACCGCGGCATGAAGTTCCCGGGTTTCGCCGCTCCATCCGGGCTAGCCGGTCCTTACCGGCGGCCCATTCTCCTTGTCATTTCCGCATCTTCCGGGTAAAAGCCCGCCACGTCCGCGGCCCCCGCACCCCTGGAGGCTTGCTGCGGCGTATGCCATGGGCCGCCTTGCGGCCCATTAACTTTTGCAAAAACAAGGACTTAACGTTATGGCGACCGTCAAGGAATTGAAGGCGACCGCACGTCCGAAGAGCGGCAAGGGGGCCGCCCGGGCTGAGCGTCGCGCCGGGAGAGTGCCCGGAGTGATCTATGGCAACAACCAGCCCCCGCTGACGATCTCGATCGAAGATCGCGAACTGCGCACGCGCATCCTTGCCGGCCGGTTCCTGACCACGCTGGTCGACATCGATCTCGAAGGCAACAAGCACCGCGTGATTCCGCGCGACTACCACCTCGATCCGGTCAAGGACTTCCCGATCCACGTCGACTTCATGCGGCTCGGCGAAGGCGCCACCATCCGCATCAGCGTTCCCTTGCACGTGGTGAAGGCTGAAGGTTCGCCCGGCGTGAAGCGCGGCGGCGCCGTGAACATCGTTGCGCACGCGATTGAGCTCGAGTGCGGTGTGGAGAACATCCCGCAGTTCATCGAGGTTGATGTCGGTTCGCTCGAAATCGGCCACTCGCTGCATCTCTCCGACATCAAGCTGCCGGCCGGTGTGAAGGCGCTGACCTCGGAGGACGCGACCCTTGTGACCATCGTGCCGCCGTCCGGCTACGCCGAAGAGCAGAAGGCTGCGGCTGCTGCTCCGGCTGCGGGTGCTGCTGCTCCGGCGGCCGGTGCTGCCGCTCCTGCTGCGGGTGCTGCTCCGGCAGCGGCTGCCAAAGCTCCCGCTGCCAAGGCTCCCGCCGGCGGCGACAAGAAGAAGTAATCTCTCAAAGCCGGCGCGCGGTCTCTGATCGCGCGCCGAGCGAGGGGCGCGCCGCGTCATGCGACTCTTTGTTGGGCTCGGCAATCCCGGCCCGAAATTCGCACGTAACCGGCACAATGTCGGCTTCATGGCCGTCGACGAGATCGCGCGGCGTCACGGTTTCGCGCCATGGCGCCGCAGGTTTCAAGGCGAGACCTCGGAAGGCACGCTCGGTACTGAGCGCGTGATCCTGCTCAAGCCGGCGACTTACATGAACGATTCCGGCCGCAGCGTTCAGGAAGCGGCAAGCTTCTTCAAGATCGCACCGGGCGACGTCACCGTATTCCATGACGAGCTCGAACTGCCGCCGGGCAAGGTGCGGGTGAAGGTCGGCGGCGGCATCGCCGGCCACAACGGCCTGCGCTCGATCTCGGCGCATATCGGCAACGAGTACCGCCGGGTGCGGCTCGGCATCGGTCATCCCGGCGTCAAGGAACTGGTGCACGGCCACGTGCTGTCGGACTTCGCCAAGGCCGACAACGACTGGGTGGCGACGCTCTGCGACGCGGTGGCCGAGCACGCGGCACTGGTTGCCAAAGGCACGGACGCGACCTTCGCCAACAGGGTGCATCTCGCCATGCAGGCGAAGGGATTTTTGACCAAGGACGACAACGGCAAGGAATAACGCTCGTGGGATTTAAATGCGGGATCGTCGGATTGCCCAATGTCGGCAAATCGACCTTGTTCAATGCGCTGACCGAGACGGCCGCGGCGCAGGCGGCGAACTATCCGTTCTGCACGATCGAGCCGAATGTCGGCGAGGTCGCGGTGCCGGATCCGCGGCTCGACAAGCTCTCGGTCATCGCCAAATCGGCGCAGATCATCCCGACCCGGCTGACCTTCGTCGACATCGCCGGCCTCGTGCGCGGTGCGTCCAAGGGTGAAGGCCTCGGCAATCAATTCCTGGCCACCATCCGCGAGGTCGACGCCGTCGCGCATGTCGTGCGCTGCTTTGAAGATTCCGACATCACCCATGTCGAAGGCAAGATCGCCCCGCTCGCCGACATCGAGACCATCGAGACCGAGCTGATGCTCGCCGATCTCGACAGCCTCGAGAAGCGCGTCGACAACCTCTCCAAGAAGGCCAAGGGCAACGACAAGGACGCCAAGGAGCAGCTCGACCTCGTCAATCGCACGCTGGTGCTGCTGCGCGAGGGCAAGCCCGCGCGCCTCGTCGAGCGCAAGGCGGAGGAGGAGCGCGCTTTCGGGATGCTCGGCCTGCTGTCGTCCAAGCCTGTGCTCTACGTTTGCAACGTCGAGGAAGGCTCGGCCGCGACCGGCAATTCGTTCTCGAAGGCGGTGCAGGAGCAGGCTGCCAAGGAAGGCGCCATTGCCGTCGTCATCTCGGCAAAAATCGAATCCGAGGTCGCCACCATTTCACGTGACGAACGCGCCGACTTCCTGGAGACGCTGGGTCTCGAAGAGGCCGGCCTCGATCGCCTGATCCGCGCCGGCTATACGCTGCTCGACCTCATCACCTATTTCACGGTGGGCCCGAAGGAAGCGCGCGCCTGGACCATCTATCGCGGCACCAAGGCGCCGGGTGCGGCCGGTGTGATCCACACCGACTTCGAGAAGGGTTTTATCCGCGCCGAGACCATTGCGTATGAGGACTATGTCGCGCTCAACGGCGAAGCCGGTGCCCGCGATGCCGGCAAGCTGCGCCTCGAAGGCAAGGAATACGTCGTCGCCGACGGCGACGTGATGCATTTCAGGTTTAATACGTAAGATTCTGGAGTTCGTGCCCCGGACGCAGCGCAGCGCTTCTTCAGCGGTGCGCTGCAGAGCCGGGGCGCAGGAGTCTTGATTGGGGATGCATGGGTCCCGGCTCTGCGTCGCGTCTTTCATGCCGCGCCGCGTCCGGGACACGGAAGCCCTACCGCAATCCGCCGCCCTGGTCCCGGATCGCGCCGAGATGCTCGTTGATGCGGAAGATGATCAGGATCAGCTCCGCGACGATGCGCGAGAACACGATGCCGACGACCACGCTCGCGATCGACGACAGCAGCATCAGGAAACCGCCGAACGGGCTGATCGCCATCATCGCGAGGCCGGAGAAGATGCCGGAGAGGCCGAACAGGCAGATCAGCGCGATCACCAGCCAGTAAAAGGTCTTGATGATCGTCGGCGTGATAAAGCGGTCCCACTGAAACAGGTCGCTGAATGAAAACATCTCTTTCCCCCGGGCGAATCGCGCCCCCGCCGCGTCAATTGACCAAAAGGCGGGTCCGGTCCGACTCGTCGAATGTAGCACGAGCCATGCGGGCCGGCGGGTTGAGATTGCCGCAAAGTGCGGCCACAATCTGTCATTCCCTCAAAGCTTTCCCAAGATGACCCTGACCTTCGAAGATTTTCCGCCCGGCCGGTTCGGAACATTCGGCCCGCGCCATGTCACCCGCGACGAGATCCTGGCTTTCGCCGCCGAGTTCGATCCGCAGCCGATGCACCTCGATGAGGACGCGGCCAGCAAGAGCATGCTGCGCGGCTTGTCCGGCTCGGGCTGGCATCTCTGTTCGCTGATGATGCGAATGATGGCCGACGGCTTTATCACCCGCGCCGCCTCGCTGGGTTCGCCCGGCGTGGACGAGGTGCGTTGGCTGTCGCCGCTGAGACCTGGCGACGACCTCATGCTCGACGTCGACGTGCTGGAAGCGCGTACCTCGAAGAGCCGCCCCGAGCTCGGCATCGTCAAGTTCAAATGCACCGTGCGTAACGCGGCGGGGCAGGCGCTGTGTGAGATGACCTCGCCGATCCTGATCAAGCGGCGCGAAGGGGCGGTTTGATGCGGTTCTTCGAGGACATCGAGATCGGCCATCGTCGCGAGATCGGCGCCTACAATTTCACGGCGGACTCCATCAAGGCGTTCGCCGCGAAGTTCGATCCGCAGCGTTTTCACCTCGACGAGGAGGAGGGCAAGAACTCGCTGTTCGGCGGGCTCGCGGCCTCGGGCTGGCATGTCGGCTCCGCCTGCATGAGCCTGCTTGTCGCGGACGGCCAGCGTTTGGCGCGTGAGGCCGCTTCGCGCGGCGAGCAGATCGCGGTGTGGGGCCCGTCGCCGGGCTTTCGCGATCTGCGCTGGATCCGGCCGGTGCTCGCCGGTGACACCGTCGCTTACGCCAACGTCGTCATCGACAAGCGCAGCTCCGCCTCGCGTCCCGGCTGGGGCATCTTGACCGCCCGCACCACCGGCACCAACCAGCGCGGCGAGGAAGTCTACGCCATCACCGCCAGCGCCTTCGTGCCGATGCGCGTGCAGGGCGGTTAGATTCGTTCCAGGATGAACGGCGAAAACAGCGTGCGAGTGTTGCTCCCGCGCTATGGACGCGATTCCGGGTGGCTGCCATAAGCCTGCGCAACATGGTTTTCCCGCGAAGCAGTTGGCGGAACCATCGAGTTGCTAACCAATTATGAACCTGTCGCTGTCTATTTGATCGATCTGGGCAGAGTACAGGGGACAGAGGACCATGGCAGACCGCGGCGCACTCAAGCTGGTCGGATTCATCTTTGCTACCGCGACGCTGGCCGTGATGCTGGTCGCCGGCATGGTGGTGACGGGCTATGCCGATGGCGGCTACACCCTGGAAGCCTCAAGCGTCGACGCGAGCCGTTAAGAGTTCGTTAACTCCGCGGGCCGCAACGCGGCCTCCGCCTTCAGCGGCTATAGACGAACGCCAATATGGCGATCGCAACCGCCAGCAATCCGACAAAACGCAGCATGATCGTGCCGAACTGGTTCGGCGCCGGCCGCAGCGGTATCGGGTCCGTGTTGTCGGGCCGAATGCTTTCCATGAAATTCCCCCGGCCCGGCCGCAGGGTGCGGGCGCTCGGCATTGGTCGCCAGGGAGGGGTGGAAAGTTCAAATCGGGGAACGAGACCCCACGAATCAAAACCGCCACGTCCCTTTCGGAACGCGGCGGCTGGTGATGCGTGATGCCAGCGATCAGCTGTTGCGCAGGCCGTCGGCGGCGCGCTTCCACTGCGAGACGTTGTCGGCGATCATGCGGGTCGACTTCATCGCGGCCTGGCTGAGCTGGGCGTAGCCGGAGATCTCGCGCTGGACGCGCTGGCCTTCGGCGTGGAGCAGGTCGCGCAGGCTCTCGAGCTCGGAGATCAAATTCTCGATCTCGGCGAGCGAGGTGCCGGCGACGCGCTGGATCAGCGAATTGACGTTGGTGACGGTGGCCTCGGCGCTCGGATCGAGCGGCGGCGCGTCCGTGGCGGTCGCTGCCGGACGGCGCAGATAGGCGATGTCGTTGCGGACGAAGTCACGGATGCCGGCTTCGACTTCCGTCACTGCGGCGAGGTTGGTGTCGATGGTTTCGGGCTCGGTGGTTTCGGTCTTTTCCGGACGCATGGCGTTCATCGTTATTCCCCTGTTCGCGTTGAGCGCAGCGCGAGTGTCCCCCGCACGACGACGTCGGTCAGGGGACTAGGGCGTCGGATTTTGGCCGCAACTTGGCCGAGATGCGGCAAGGGCGGTCCATTCGGGGGTTTTGCCGTGGCGTATGGTTACGAGAGTCTGAACGCCGCTCGCGGGGAGGGATCGGGCGCTTGGCTACCAGCTCTTCTTGAAGCCGGCCGTCAGGCTCTTGTTGATCGCCCCTTGCGAGGTCTCGCCGACCGAGCCGGAGACGGTGACGTTGTCGAACAGCTTTTGCTCGGCGCCGACCTTGCGCAGCCATTTGTCGTCGGTGGTCGACAGCGACTGGCCCGCGGTGATGCTGGTGCCGGTGTCGGTGATGGTGACCTTGGCCGACTGGTCGGTCTCGTAATTCCGCGTGATGTGGCCGCCGACGCCGGGGAGCGCGGTGGTGCCCTGCTGGTTGACGCTGTAGCCGTTCTGGAGTGTCAGCGACGTGTCGTTCGACAGCGGCACCGACTTGGTCAGCGAGGCCCCGAGCTTGCTCTGTTCGGCGCCGGGGTCGACGCGGGCCTCCACCGCGGTCTTGTCCCAGATCGCGCCCGCGCCCGGCGCGGTCGCGGCCGCCCAGGCGCTGCCGGATGACTGAGGGACGCTGCCGCCATTGGTGGCCTTTTGTGCCAGGAGCTCGGACATCGTCCGCGGCTCGTTCGTCACTGTCATGTCGGCGCCGATACGGGCGTCCCAGAACGAGGATACCGACTGCTTCACCGTCACCGCCGAGGAGCCGTTGGCGTTGGCGTTCGTCGCCCAGTTCAGCCCGTCCTTGGCGGCGGCCTGCGCGCGCTTCTTGGCGGTAATGATGTCGTTGAGCGTGCCGGCGTCGATCGCGAGCTGGCCCCAGTCGAGCTTGTCGATGTCGATACTGCGGAGCACGTCGGGGTCGTTGACGTCGGGGGCCTCCGCCGCCTCGGCGTCCTCGTCGGGCACTGCGGCCGTGAGCGGAATGATCTGCGCCGAAACCGTCAGCACCGATCCCAAAATGAACGCGGCCGCCAGCACCGGCAGCCTGGTCCAGCCAAAACCCGTCGCGAATTCCATCGTCCTGCCCGTCAGCCCAGTTCACGCTGAGAATGCGGAACCATCGTTGCGAAATTGTGGCGGTTCCATCAACCGCGAACCAACGGGCCGCGCGAAAGGCGCGCGCCCGATGACGAGCTTCTCCACGATTGCATCCGGCGGGGCTGGAGGCCAGGACGCGTCGCGGGGAGCATCAGCCATCGGTCCCGAACAGCGGGGCCCGTTGGTGTCCCTTTCAGCCGACGCTGGTCATCTTCGGCAGATGAATGGCGCGGCCGAGTGCCTGCTCGACCAAATCAAACGTGTCGATCAGCACGCGCATGCTGGTGAGCTTGCCCGCCCTGAATTGGGCGAACTGCGCGACCCGCAAGCTGATCGGCTTGCTGGAATCCAGCGCGGTCAGCGAATAGCGCAGCATCGACGCCGCGGAATCGACGCCGAGCATGATGCTCTCGCGGTCGAAGCGGCGGACCTGGAAATTGTCGGCGAGCTGGCGGATGACCTCGAGCACGGCGTCCTTGCCCTGGCGCGCGCCGAGGAACGGAAACATGTCGATCGGGCCGTACAGCGCCCACTCGACGTCCTCGTCGATCAGGGCCTCGATATCCTCGAAATGCCGGTCGTTGATCGCGCGATGCAACGCACGCGAGAAACGCCAGAGACTGTGCTCTGTCATTTTGGGCAGTCCTGAAGCTGGCTTGCGAAAAACAAAAAAACCACCCCAAGCACACAGGAAAGATGCCGCGGGGTCGCTCTACTCATTTGTATACGAACAAAATACGTCATTTCGGCCAAAACGCAATTCACGTTTTCGCAATGCACAATTGATCCCGGTTTGTGGGATTTGCAGTAGACCCCGTAGTTTACCGGTCCGGCCGGTCGGAGAGAGAACTACGCCCTGTCCACCCGATCGCCCACGATCAGCGGGCCGATCTCACGTTCCAGCACCTGCTGCACCAGGTCGAAGGAATCGATGATCTCCCGGATCTGCGCCACCTGGCCGTTGCGGAAAGTGTAGAACACGGCCATGTCGACCTGAATGATGCGGTCGTTGCTGCGCTTCCTGAAGAATACGCGCAGATAGGCCGCGACCGTGTCGCCTTCGGCGACGATCTGCGGCACCTCGTAGCGGATCTCGGCGTATCGCTCCTGCACGGTGCGCCAGAATTCGCCAAGTTCCTTCTTGCCATGGCAGGGACCCATGTGCGGCAGCACGTCGATTGGCGCGTGGGTGAGGAAGTCGACGTCGTCGGTGCAGCACGACAGCGCGGCCTGGAGGTCGCTGCCGGCGATGGCATCGAGCAGATGCAGCACGCGCTGCCGATTGAGCGTCTCGACTGTCATTCCGCCCGTCCCTCATTGGCCGTGTGGAATTTGCGCGCAAAGCTAACGCGCGGCCTCGGACACCGGCAATCCGCAACACCACAGGGATGTTGCAGATGATATGACGCGCAAGCGCAATGCCAGGTTCATGGCTGCAATTAGGGGTTGAGCGGCCTGGCGCCTGCACAAGTTCATACCGCGTTCGGCTGCATGGCGCGCGAAGCCTTGTACGAACGCACAACACCATGAGGCCTCACGCTTATGGAACCGCGACGCGCCCGCGCTCGTTGAAAGGCCGACACCGCATTCGGAGACATCGATCCATGAAATCCCTCGCCGCCATCGCCGCCGCACTTCTCATGCTGGGAGCGACCTCCGCCGCCAATGCCAGGGGCTGCATCAAGGGCGCCGTCGTCGGTGGCGTCGCCGGCCATTATGCCGGCCATCACGGCGTGCTCGGCGCCGCCGCCGGCTGCCTCTACGGCCGCCACCACGCGAAAGAGCAGCAAGAGCAGGAGAGGCAGCGGCCGCGGCAGAGCCAGGTGAACGGGCAGGGCAAGCTGTAGTCCTGTCATTTAGAGACGACGACCCCGCCGCCGCATCGGCGGTCCACTCCCTCCCCCTGCTTGCGGGGTGAGGCGGAAAGCACCGCCCGCCGAA
The DNA here is from genome assembly GCF_040547985.1 of Bradyrhizobium sp. LB14.3. Taxonomy (NCBI): domain Bacteria; kingdom Pseudomonadati; phylum Pseudomonadota; class Alphaproteobacteria; order Hyphomicrobiales; family Nitrobacteraceae; genus Bradyrhizobium; species Bradyrhizobium sp. LB14.3. The sequence continues at coordinate 6,780 of NZ_JBEPQT010000026.1, read as the reverse complement.
CCAGCGTGACCCGTCTCACATCACGCCTCGGACACCGCAGCTAACGTCCTCCCCATGTCATCAGGGAGACGTGCCATGGCGGCCCTCGCCACCATCAGAAAGTCCAGCCTGCACAATGCGCTCGAAGGCCTCGCGCTGACCGCGACGCTGCAGAGCTTCCCGACCTTCGCCGCCGCCGCCTTCCTGCTCAAGCTGGTCGGCAACCACGACCTCGTCGGCGACCCCGGCGTCGCCATCTTCGTCGCCATCGCCTCACTCGCCCATGCACTGCTTGCGGTGACCCTGGGGCCGAGCTTCCCGGCCTTGTTCAAGACCGTCTACGAGCCAAAGTTCTTCGAGGCCCATCTGTCGCTCGCCGACAAGATCACCGCGTGGCGCACCCAGCCGGTCGCCTCGCTCCAGCTCATGACCATCGTGCTGCTGCTGTCGGTGATGGCGGTGGTGACGGCGAGCGTGGGGTAAGCGTGCCGAAATCCGGCCCGCTCAACTGGCTCGAAGGCTTTGCGCTCACCACAATCCTACAGGGCTTCCCGATCTTCGCCGCCGCGCCACTGATGATGAAGCTGCTAGGAGACTACCGCGGCAGCAGTCCCGTGCTCACCATCGCGTTGGCGTCGGTCTTCTACGGCATCTTCGCCGTCTCGGTCGGCTCGGCATTCCCGAGGCACTTCAAGAACGGCTATGAAGCGGAGTTCCTCGACGCCAGCCTGTCATTCTCCGAAAAAATTGCCCGCTGGCGCGCAAAGCCCGCGACATCGCTGCAACTCATGGCGTCAGTGCTGCTGCTGTCGCTGCTGGCGACGCTCGCGGGGTGAGGGGGCGTTGTCCTCATTCTTGGGCGCCGGCGAGCCTGAAATCTATAATCACGTGCGGTGCCGGCGGCTCTACGCTCCCTACCTCTTCTTCCACCCACCTCTATGCCCCGGCGCCCCTCCGCTCGAGCGCGGCGATGGCCCGAACTCCGGCCCCGACTGCTTTGAATCCGTCGGCTGGATGATCCGGCTTTCGCCGCCGAACGGCTTTGACGGCGGCGCGCGGTCCGCGCGGTAGGGCAGCGATTCCGGGCCGTGCATCTCGTCGAGATGCGGCTTGTGCACCTTCGAGCCGCTGCCGCCGCCGCTCGCTTTCAGCGCGGAGCTCACGGTCTTCTTCTTCATGGCGCTGACCGGCAAATTGGCGGCGTCGCCGTATTTCTTCGCTCCCGCATAGGCGCCGGCCTTGCCCTGCACCGTGCGCTGCTTGACCGTGGGGTCGTCGACCACGGCGAGCTCGGTGGCCCGCAGGCGCTTGACTTCGTCGCGGAGGCGGGCGGCTTCCTCGAAGTTCAGATCGGCGGCGGCCTCGCGCATCCGTGTTTCCAAATCGCCGAGCACGGCTTCGAAATTATGGCCGATCGAAATGATGTCGTCGGTCATGTCGTGACCGCCGACCTCGACCAGCACATGATCGCGCTCGTAGACGCTGTTCATGATGTCGCCGATCGACTTCTTCACGCTCTCCGGCGTGATGCCATGCGCGGTGTTGTACTCGACCTGCTTTTCGCGGCGCCGGTTGGTTTCTGCGATCGCGCGTTCCATCGACCCCGTCATCTGGTCGGCGTAGAGGATCACCTTGCCGTCGACGTTGCGCGCGGCGCGGCCGATGGTTTGAACCAGCGACGTTTCGCTGCGCAAAAAGCCTTCCTTGTCGGCGTCCAAAATCGCGACCAGCGCGCATTCGGGAATGTCGAGGCCTTCGCGCAGCAAATTGATGCCGACCAGCGCGTCGAACGCGCCGAGACGGAGATCCCTGATGATCTCGATGCGTTCGATGGTGTCGATGTCCGAGTGCATGTAGCGCACGCGAATGCCCTGCTCGTGCAGATATTCGGTGAGATCCTCCGCCATGCGTTTTGTGAGAACCGTGACCAGCGAGCGATAGCCGGCCAGCGCGGTGGCGCGGACCTCGCCGACGAGGTCGTCGACCTGGGTGCGGGCGGGGCGAATATTAACCGGAGGATCAATAAGTCCGGTCGGGCGGATCACCTGCTCGACGAACACGCCGCCGCTCTCGTTCAACTCCCAGCCGCTCGGTGTCGCCGACACCGCGACCGTCTGCGGCCGCATCATGTCCCACTCCTCGAAGCGCAGCGGGCGGTTGTCCATGCACGACGGCAAACGGAAACCGTATTCGGCCAGCGTCGCCTTGCGGCGGAAGTCGCCGCGGAACATGCCGCCGATCTGCGGCACGGTGACGTGGCTCTCGTCGGCGAACACCAGTGCGTTGTCGGGGACGTATTCAAACAGCGTCGGCGGCGGCTCGCCGGGCAGGCGCCCGGTGAGATAGCGCGAATAGTTCTCGATGCCGGCGCAGCTTCCGGTCGCCTCCATCATCTCGATGTCGAAGGTGGTGCGCTGCTCCAGCCGCTGTGCTTCCAGCAGGCGGCCCTGGTCATGAAGCTGGTCGAGCCGCATCTTCAATTCGGATTTGATCGACTTGATCGCCTGCACCAGCGTCGGGCGCGGCGTCACATAATGCGAATTGGCGTAGATCTTGATGAATTCGAGCTCGTCCTGCTTGTGGCCGGTGAGCGGGTCGAATTCCTCGATGTTCTCGACGGTGTCGCCGAACAGGTTCACGCGCCAGGCACGGTCCTCATAGTGCGCCGGAAAAATGTCGATGACGTCGCCGCGCACGCGAAAGGTGCCGCGGGTAAAATCGGCCTGAGTGCGCTTGTATTGGAGGGCGACGAGGTCGGCGATGAGCTGGCGCTGGTCGATGCGCTCGCCCTTCTTCAACGCAAATGTCATTGCGGTGTAGGTCTCGACCGAGCCGATACCGTAGATGCAGGACACCGACGCAACGATGATGACGTCGTCGCGTTCGAGCAGCGCCCGTGTCGCGGAGTGGCGCATGCGGTCGATCTGCTCGTTGATGGACGAGTCCTTCTCGATATAGGTGTCGGTGCGAGGAACGTAGGCTTCGGGCTGGTAGTAGTCGTAATAGCTGACGAAATACTCGACCGCGTTGTCGGGGAAGAAGCTCTTGAACTCACCATAGAGCTGGGCGGCGAGCGTCTTGTTCGGCGCCAGGATGATGGCGGGCCGTTGCGTCTTCTCGATCACCTGCGCCATGGTGTAGGTCTTGCCCGAGCCGGTGACGCCGAGCAGCACCTGGGTGCGGTCGTGGCGCTGGATGCCTTCGACCAGCTCGGCGATCGCGGTCGGCTGGTCGCCGCGCGGCTCATAGTGGGACTTGAGCTCGAAGCGCACGCCGCCTTCGGACTTTTCCGGGCGCGGTGGCCGATGCGGCGTCCACACCTGCGTCGACCCGTCGTCCTTGCGGAACTCCGGCCGGCCATCGCGGATCAGCGCGTCCAGCGCATCCGCCGTTGCCTTGACGCCGAGCGCCTCCATCTTGCTGCGCGGCGGACGCGCCAGCGCTTCGGCATCGTCCTCTTCAGTCGGAAGACCAAGCTGACGGGCCAGTTCCGGATCGAGCGTCGGGATCGTGGCCGCGGTTCCGTAATTGGCTTGCGGTGTCTCGTCGAAGCCCGCGTCGCGCGCCCCCGGCGGCTGCGGATTCGGCCGCAGCGGCATCGGCCTGGCATGAGTCCTGGCCGTATCCTGCGGAAACTCTCTCGGAGTCGACGCCCGTGCCCGATGCGCGGCGGCCTCGCCGCCGGAGCGGCGGTCGCGCGAATTGTCCGGCGGCGGCTGGAGCCCGGTACCCGACCCAAGCCCGGCATCGCCGCGATTGATCGCGGGATTGAGCAGCTCGGCCAGCGCCGGCCCGATCGGCTGCACGTCAGGACGTGACGCCTTGGAATTTGGCGCCTTCGGGTTGGGGGCCTTGGTCTTGGGGGATTTGCCGGATTTATCTGAGGATGCAGGTTTCTTCGCCATGCTCCGAATATGGGGCGAGTCCGCCCCGCAATAAAGAGCGAATGCTCGTCCTGGGTCAGCATGCTGACAGCAGGTTGGCAGCAGGCCGGAAAGATTACGCCGCCGGCACCGGCCCCTCGTCCCCGGCTGCCCGGCGCGGTTCGAGGATGTCGAGATGGATGCCGCCGCAATCGGTGCAGCGCATGGTCCAATACTCGCATCCGGCGCGGCCGCTGATCACGCGGAGCACCGTGAGATCGCCGTCGCATTCCGGGCAGCTGCACAACACATTGCGGGCGTAAATCCTCGGCCGCGGCGTGTCTTCGAATTCGATGGCTGACATGAACCGGTCCCCCTTTACCCTGCGCCGTCCCTGGGTTCGCTTGCAATCCCGCTCGCTTATTCGTCGTCGCTGTCGTCGGCCCGTCGGCGGAAGCGATCGATGTGATGCTTGGCATCGGCAATCGCGGCGTCGGGATCGGGCCAGGCGAAGCCGACTTCCATGGCCGGAAACAGCACCCCGTCGATGGCAACCGGGCTGAAATCGGCGCGCCTGATCCGGGCGTGCCACAGCCCCTTGCCAGCTTCGAAAGATTCGATGTCAAAGCCGTCGTAGATGGTCGTCATTGTAGTCCCCAAAATGTCCCGCTTGAGCGTCTTGTTGAAGGGTCAGGGGACCACGTTTGCGGATTCCGGGATGTGAAGCCGTTCACAAGCGGCGGGCTTTTTTGGCCGCCAGCCTAGTTCCGCGCCGAGCTGCGGCCGGTTCGCCGGACGGGACGGGCGGCAGGTTCCGACGCCGCGCGCATGATCCAGCGGCGGAAGGCGGCAAAGTCGCGCTGCTCGGTCTGGAAGCTGCGGTAGAGCAGGTACCAGCGCATGCCCTTGGGCACCGAGAGGTCGAATGGTGCGACCAGCCGGCCGGCGGCGAGATCGTCGTCGATATAGGGCCGGATGCCCATGGCGATGCCGAGCCCGTCGGCAGCGGCCTGGAGTGCCTGGCCGTAGAACTGGAACTCCGGACCGCGCGCGTTGATCCTTGTAAGGCCTGAGGCCTTCAGCCAGATCGGCCAGTCCTCGGGCGAATGCTCGACGCGGATCAGGCTGGGGCCTTTGAGGTCCGCCGGCCGCTTCAGGCTGGAAGCGAGCCGGGGCACGCAGACCGGCGTGAGGTCGCCGGCAAACAGCGGCTCGGCCACCAGCCCCGGCCAGTCACCGGTGCCGAGCTTGATGCCGCAGCTCCAGTCCTCGCCGAACGGCACCGACGCGCCGCCGGTGGTAAAGCGCACCTCGATGTCGGGCTCTTCGTTGCGAAACTCCGACAGGCGCGGGATCAGCCAGCGCATCGCAAAGGTATGGCCGACGCCGATGGTGAGCACGCGGACGCCCGAGGGTGCCGTCACCTGGGCGGTGAGGCTTGCGAGCGCATCGAAGATCGGCGTCAGCCCGCTCTGATAGGCGCGGCCTGCCTGCGTGAAGAGCAGCTTGTTGGCCTTGCGCTCGAACAGCGCGACGCCGAGCCGTTCTTCCAGGATGTGCACCATGCGGCTGACCGCGGCGGCCGATACGCTCAGCTCGAGGCCGGCCGCGGCAAAGCTGCCGGCCCGCGCCGCGGCTTCGAATGCCTTGATGCCGTTGAGAAACAGCAAGCGCCGCAAATGACCGACCCTCAGGAAAGCTGATGCCAGGCCAAGATAACTCAGTTTGCGCGCCGGAGGCAAGCGCGGCACGTTCTCCTTCGCTTCTCCCCGCGTGCGGGGAGATGGCCAACAGGAGATTCTCTCGTGACGCCGATCATGATCGCTGCCCTTGGATTGCTGATGGTCGGCACCGCGTTCCTGTCGGGCCTGTTCGGCATGGCCGGCGGGTTGATCTTGATCGGTGTGCTGTTGGCTTTGATGCCGCTGCCCACCGCGATGGTGCTGCATGCGATCACGCAGATGGCGTCCAATGGCTGGCGCGCGTTTCTCTGGCGCGCGCATATCCGCTGGCGGCCGGTCGCGAACTATATGGTCGGCGCGGCTGTCGCGCTCGCGGCGTGGTCGATCGCCCGATATGTGCCGGACAAGCCAGTCGCGCTGCTGCTGCTCGGCACCACCCCGTTCATGGCGCGGCTGCTGCCCGCAAACATCAAGCCGGATCCCGACCGTCTCTGGCAAGGCACCGTCTACGGCACGATCTGCATGGGCCTGATGCTGATGACCGGCGTATCGGGGCCGCTGCTCGACACCTTCTTCCTCGGCGGCGATTTCGGCCGGCGCGAGAAAGTGGCGACCAAAGCGATGTGCCAGCTCGTCAGCCATTTCACCAAGCTGATTTATTTCGGCGGCGTCATCGACCAGGCCGCGACGCTCGATCCGGTGCTCGCCGGGGTCGCGATCTTGGCATCGATGCTCGGCACCACGCTGGCACGCCGCCTCCTCGAAGCCATGACCGACCAGCAATTCGTGGCCTGGTCGTACAAGCTGATCACCACCATCGCCTGCTACTACATCGGCTATGGCGGCTGGCTCCTGCTTCGTACGCCGGTGCTGGCGGCCTTCGACAAGGGAGGTTTGCAATGAGCGAGACCGCCGATCCGCTGGTGCTGGACTTCGTCGAATGGGTCGCGCGCGAGCCGCGCGCCTATGCCGAGGTCATTGCGACCTGGAAGACCTCGTGCCCACGCCTCACAATCTGGGAAGACGCCGCCGACCGCGGCTACGTCGCGCGCGAAACGCGACCCGGAATAGGACTGATCATCGCGGTGACGGAAGACGGCGAAAGGCTGCTGCGCACGAACGGGCGTTAGCTCTCGCCACATCCGTCATTGCGAGCGCAAGCGAAGATTCCATGGGGAGTGGATAGCGACCAGGTCTGAGGCCAGACTGAGGTTGCTGAATCACTCAACCTGGAGACAATGATGTTGCTCAATCAT
>NZ_JBEPQT010000025.1:0-94441 GCF_040547985.1 Bradyrhizobium sp. LB14.3 | reverse complement strand
ATCTGTTCTTCCGTAAACCTGGCTCGCTTCATCTGTCCGTCCTTCAGAAGGCCGGACTCTAACTTCAACCGGAGGAAATCGGCAGGGGCAGGTCAGGCCATCTCCAATTGTCGCTGCGGTCGTGCTGGACTTCACCAACTACGATCTTCATCCCCCTTCCGTCACATTCGTAGACCCTTTTACGCGAGAACCGATCCCGGCCAAGTCCCTGTTGATTCAGATGCTTCGCCGCCCCGGGGGGCTGAGCCCACAGGCGTTCGCAATAATGGCGCAGCAGGGTACGGCCCAGGCATCGCAGATGATTCAGGCCGATAATCTCGAGGATCAGCCGTTTATCTGCCTGCCCGGCGTGCGCGAATACCACGACAATCCGGCACATACAGGTGATTCATGGCTTCTGCATCGGAACTGTGGAGAAGGATCCTTGGCGTTCATTCTGGAAAAGATATGGGCCTACGGGGTGAACCCGCTCGCGCATTATCAGATGCTGGCGCAGGCGCCCGCAATCAACATGGCTCTCTCGCTGGCGGCGATACCGGAATGATCAGAATCGCCGACGTGACGGCGCTATCCGTCCCGCGCAACTGCGTGGATGAGCTCCACACCCATTTGCGGAAGGTAGGACGCGATGGACACGAAGGTCTCGGCCTCTGGGTAGGGCGGCAGGCGGGCCATCACTTTCAGGTGTTCAAGACCCTTATTCCTGCCCAGCGCCACATCCGCACGGGCGACGGCGTCTGCGTCGTGACCGGCCCAGAAGAGCTGCATCGCATCAATGTCTGGCTATACACGGAGAAGCTTGCGCTCATTGCCCAGATTCACAGTCATCCCGGCCAAGCGTATCATTCCAGCACTGACGACGAGTACGCGATCGCCACCACAGTAGGATGCCTGTCGTTCGTCGTGCCGAACTTCGCGCGGGCGCCGTTCGATCTTGGGAACATAGCGTCCTATCGGCTTGACGGGCGCGGAGTATGGCGCGCCCTGACCGCCGGCGAAGCCGCGCTGATGATTTCGATCGAGGATTGAACGATGGCCATGGCCAACTTCATGGACCGAGCGGCGTCTGCGGCGTCACGGGTACTGATCAACTTCAAAGTTTCGGCCTTCGAGGACAAGCTTGCTGCTCAGGTGATCGGCCTGACTTTCGACGGCGCAGCCGTGCAGTCGCCGGAAGGCAGGGCCAGCCTAGATATGATCATCAGGCTGTTGTCGCGTCTCTATCCGACGATTGCGCTGCGACCGCTAGATGCAATGGCAAAGGATCACGTTACCGCCCTGGAGGCTCTGGCGAAAGCCATCAATCCGGAGATTGAGCTTGCTAAGGCCAGGAAGGCCATCACAGTCGCCGTGGTTGTTGGAAGCAGCCCATCGCGCATTAGGTGTCCGACTTTCTTCGTCGGCTCTGACGCATGGAGGGCCAAACTTTCGAACCGCAGTCCGGTTGGCTCCGGGACTTCGATGAACCCGTTCGGTGCAGGAGCTGCTGCGTGCTTCGCTGCAGCCAATGTCTTTCGGTCCGTGTTTGCCGAACAGTTGCAGCGCGGCGCGGCCGATGAACTTATCGACCTATCCATGCTCACCTACGGCCACAGCGCGGGTGATTCTGGTCCGGGCTTGGAGGGAACGGATATCGGCGAGACCCACCTCGTCGGACTGGGCGCGATAGGGCATGGCGCCATTTGGGCCTTGGCTCGCGCGGTGGGTCTGAAGGGATCGCTTCGTCTGGTAGACCATGAGGAAGTCGATCTTTCGAATCTGCAGCGCTACGTGTTAGCCGGCCAATGTCATGTTGGGTCGCCAAAAGTGGACGTCGTACGCGCCGCGCTCGCGGACACCACGCTGGAAGTGTCGACGCATTTTGCCAAATGGGACTCCTATGTGAAGGAGCGCAACAATTGGACGTTCGAAAGGGTCGCTGTTGCACTTGACAACGCGCCGGACCGCATTGCCGTGCAAGGAGCGTTGCCGAAGTGGATTGTTAACGCCTGGACGCAGGAGACTGATCTCGGCGTGTCGCGCCACGGCTTCGATGACCGTCGCGCATGTTTGGCCTGCCTTTACTTGCCTTACGGAAAGATAAAGGACGAGGACGAGAGGATAGCTGAGGAGCTTAAGTTGCCGGAGGCAAAACAGGAGATCCGGGTGCTTCTACAAACGCACAGGCCGGTGGACGCGGGTTTCGTCGAGCGCGTTGCGAAAGCCTGCGACGTTCCTTTTGAATCCCTTCAGGAGTTCGTCGGCCAGCCCCTCCGATCCTTTCATCAGCGGGCAATCTGCGGCGGAATGGTTATGCGCCTGACGGACGGAGCGCAGCCTGTTAGAGCTGTCGTGCCCATGTCGTTTCAGTCGGCTTTAGCTGGCATAATGTTGGCGGCAGATCTCATAAAGCACGCTTCGGGGCTGCTGAACACACCAACTACGAGCACCCGGATTAATCTGCTCCGGCCACTCGCGGAGTTTCTTCATGATCCGAAGGCGAAAGATGCATCGGGGCGCTGCATCTGTGCGGATCAAGACTTTTTGGCAGCGTACCGGCGGAAGTACGAGGTGTCGCGCGCAAACTGAGCCCAACTTTTACGTCTCGATTGCATTGAGATGTCTGGCCGCACGGTCGCGGGCAGGCATGTTGGGGAATCGTTCGCGCGCAACGGGCACGCGCTTGATTGGCCCATATTCGAAGGGCAGATATCACGATGCTAAGCGTGCTGGCTTGGCATACTGGAAGGGCAGCTACGTCGGCAATATCTCTATCGGGTATGCATCCGCTCAAGTGGAAGGCCGTCGGCATGTTCAGACGATGCAAATGCTCATCCTCGATGCGATCCCAGCGAGGCGCCAAACCACAACGTTGACTGACCGCACTTGGGCAGGCCGCTCTGGCGCGGTTTGGGTGACTCACGCTACCCTGTCATTCCCAATCACCTCACTGCACAATGGGAACGAAATGGTTGCAGCCACCCCTGAATTGGCGACCTCCGGTTACGCGCTTGAAGCGGGCGGCCGACGCAAAGCGGGATTTGCCACCAGAACGGCGCCTGGGTCAGGTGCCGAAGAACTAAAGAAGCGTTTTCCCACGCTTCAGATCAGGATCTATGACGCGCAGACAAATGCGCGCGAGGAAATCTAGGTCCTCCGACCTAAGCCTTTGCGGAGTTCTTCCGCTTGCGCGCGTCCGGCTCCGCCGCATCGCCCCCTCGTGAAACCGAGCCGAGTTGCGTCTCGGCATCCGGCTCCGATGCCTGGCGCAAGACCTGCGGAGCTCCTCGGAGGCACTCAGGAGAGGGTTTCCCAAGGTACCCTCTTAATAAGTGGGAAGAGCGATCCGAAACTTGGCAAGCTTTTGTGCCAGTGAGGACGCCGGTTCTCGCTTGTGCTGTCGCCACCCGGAATAAGCCAGGCTGGAAGTGATAGAGGCGGTCATCGAGCGACACGCCCAGGTGGATCGCGCCGACGCCGGGCTCGATGGATGAGCTGCGCCGGGCAATGGGGAACCCACGGCCGTCGACAGCGCGACCGGACCCAAGCTGATCGAGCAGAAAGACGGCGCGTCACAAGGCTCAAGCGCTGCTAATCGTCACGATTGCAATGGTAAAGTCCCTCGCCGACTGACTCGGGGGCAACATGGTTAAGGCATTTCGCAAACGGTCATGGCACTTACTTTTGTCGAATTGCCGGCTGCAACATGTTTTGGAATTTCATGAATGACTATATGGTCTGCGGCCTTGCGCTGGCGGCTTCAGTGACAGCCGGCTTTTGCGTTGAGCGCATCTTCATCGAGTGGTCCCGTCGGGAGATGATCCGCCTCCACGGCGCGGACTGGCATTCGGCGGAGAACCGACAGCTCGACGCATGAACGTCACCCGTCGCCCGCTCGTCATTTTCACATTCGACCCGAGGGCCTTGGCCAGATGATCAAACCGGTCCATCCATTCCGGTTCGCTCGCATCGAGCGTCTGCGAGAGCTGCTTGAACGAGACTACGGGATGGCAGTTGATCCGAATGCGGGCGTGAGCACCACGAAGCTGGTGAGACCCGATCCGCAGCTGCTCGATGCAGGTTTGGTACTCAGTCGTGATCCAGGAGGGTGCGAGCTGGGTCCTTCGTTGAGAGCCGGCGAACGCGACGGCACGCAACCGGTCGATGCGCCGAGTAGCATCACGATCTGGATGGGCGACGACCATAAGCTGACTCGACGTAGGGGGTGATTGGACGCGCCCGTGCATCCGTCACCCAGCATCTCGGGCCATGTGTGGACGGCTCCGGGTTGGCAAGGAGAATCTTCACTTGCGGCGTTGGTCGGAGCAGCCATGTGTTCGGCCTTCTTGTGCGGTACTCATGACCGCTGGCCATAATGCCCTCCGCGGATCAGGTCCCGATCAAAAGCACGCATTCGAAGATGCTCTGGCCCATGTGGGTTGTCCTGATCGCCGGATCGACCGGCGCTGCATTAGTGCTGTTCGCCCTTCCAACCGTTACGTCACACCCGGATGACCGGCTATGATCTCGTTCACGCCGTAAGAGCGGCGGGTTCCTTGTAGGGTTCGTTCCTGGCCATCATCGCCCATGCCATCCTGGCGAGCTTATTGGCGAGTGCGATGGCTGCGACCTGGTAGGGCGCCGTGCCAACAACGCAGTGAGCCAAGGCCGATGGCTTGTGCCACGGATCTTGGCATAGCGGATCACGGCGAGTGCGCCCGCTGTGAATAGGCTGCGTAAATAGCGATCGCCTTGCTTGCTGATCCGGCCAAGCTTGTCCTTGCCCCACTCGAGTTCTGCTTCGGCACGAGCCCAACCCAAGCCGAGAAGTCCCGCCCCGATCGGAAGGTCTTGGCATCGGCAACGCTCGCGACTAGCGCCGTTGCCAGTGCTGGACCGACGCCAGGGATCGCATCCAGTCGCTTGCTCGTCGCGTTTGATCGATGCCAGGCAATAATGCGCCTATCGAACTCCAGGATTTGAGCCTTCAGTGCCCGCAACTGGCCGCCGAGAGCCGCAAGACACGCGCGGGCCACCTCCGGAACTCGGCGGTCGGCTGGATCGGCGACGACTTCTAACAGCTGTTCGACACCCCTGCGCCCGACGGGGGCAACAATCCCGAACTCGGCCAGATATGAGCGGATCGAGTTGATGACGGCAGTCTGCTGGCGAATGAAGAGATGGCGCACGCGATGAAGCATCAGACAGCTCTGTTGTTCGATGGTCTTGGTCGGCACGAACCGCATGTTGGGCCTTGTGACCGCCTCGCAAATAGCCTCCGCGTCGGTGCTGTCGTTCTTCTGCCGCTTAACGTAGGGCTTCACATAGGCCGGAGGCATCAATCGCACCGTATGCCCCAACGCCTGCAGCTCGCGCGACCAATAATGCGAGGACGCGCAAGCCTCGATCCCCACGAGGCACGGCGGCAACTTCTCAAAGAAGGATAGCACGAAACGGCGCTTGAGCTGACGGCGCATGACCACCTGGCCGGCTGCATCGACGCCATGCACTTGAAAGACCGACTTCGCGATATCCAGACCAATCGTTGAAATTGCTGCATAGGCTGCTCCTCCGAATCGTGGGAGCCTTAAACGGCGCCCACTCCTTGGCACTCTCGTGCCCGTGGAGGAGCCGTCCACATGGGGTAATCGCGGGAGCGAGTCGCCCCTCAAGCCGGGTCAATCGACAATGGAAGCTGGTGGCTGTTCCCCGATAGGATGGAAATACGGGCTCACGACCGGACACCGGGCCCAAGCATCGAATGGAGAACAGCCATGGAAGAATATATCGGTCTCGACGTGTCGATGAAAGAGACGTCAGTCTCGATCCGCCGAGCAGGTGAACGGATCTGGCGCGGCAAGTGCGCATCTGATCCTAGAATCATAGCCGAGCTCATCCGCAAGCGGGCGCCATCCGTGAAACGCGTCGTATTCGAGACCGGACCGCTGTCGGTGTGGTTCTATCATTCTCTGCGCGCCGAAGGCTTGCCGGCGATCTGCATCGATGCGCGCCATGCTAAAGCGGCGCTCGATATGGCGGCGAATAAGACGGACGCAAACGACGCCGATGGCCTGGCGCAACTCGCGGAAGTCGGCTTCTTTCGTGAGGTGCGTGTGAAGGGATTCGACAGCATGCTGACCCGCACGCTTGTCGCAGCGCGGACGCGGCTGGTCCGAATCACTACCGAGCTTTCCAACCAGATCCGCGGCGTCATGAAAACCTTCGGTCTGGTCGTTTCTGCCGGAAAGGGAAGCACCTTCGAGAAGAACGTCCGGAGCCTTCTTGCCGATCAGGACGGACTTGCATCGATCGTGCTTCCGATGCTGGAAGCCTGGCGTGGCATTCGCATCCGCGCCGCCGAACTCGGACGCCAGTTGGTCCAGGACGCGCGCCAGAGTAAGGCTTGCCGCATCCTTATGTCCATTCCCGGCATCGGTGCGATCACCGCAACCGCCTTCACAACAGCCATTGAGAGGCCGGACAACTTCAGGAAATCCCGATCTGTTGGCGCCTGGATCGGCCTGACAACGCGCCGCTACCAATCCGGAGAAGTCGATGAAGGTCATTGTAGCACAAAGCCGTTTTGGCAAGCCTCCAGCGAGTCAATCCGCGGAGTTAACGTTGCAGCCGCGAGCGCGGCTTGGACAAAGCCTCCAGTCAGGGCTGGTGACCGGAGGTTTGCCGAGATCGGGCGCAGACGTGCGTCGGCACGGGGCTTTTAGTCGCGCCGCCGGTTTCGGAATCGTCGAGCGTCGCTTGGCCCCGCGCTGCCATGCCAGACAAACCGACCGAAGCTCGCAGCGGCCGAGTCGCGACTGGCTATCGGAGTAGGGCCCGAGTGCTCGTATGGCTTGAAATTGAAGTGGCCCGTTGCTGTCGCAGATGCAACATGGTCTCAGTCCCGGGACAGCACAATTGGGCAAATTGCCCATCATTGAGCGCGCCTGTCCTTGGCACGGCATTTGAAAGGGATCGCCAATGGCATCGCTACTAAGGAGTCGGAAGGCATGACTTACAAGATCGTCGCTTCGCAATGCACTGTTTGTGGGGCATGTGAGTTCGAGTGTCCCAACGCGGCGATCAGCCTCAAGCGCGACATTTACGTTATCGATGCAAAAAAGTGTACAGAGTGCGAGGGCCATTCCGACACGCCGCGATGCGCGGTGGTCTGTCCGGTGCCTGACACCTGTGTCCCGTCTAAGACAACATAAGCAGCCCGCGTCCAGAAGGCTTCACCGCTCGATTCGCGAACGAAGTAGTAGATGTCGAGCTTGAGGAGGCCGCCGTCCGCGTGGGGCGCATCGAGGTCGATCAACATAGTCATGAGCTTGAGGCGCTGATGACTCCGAGAAACCCTCGAATGGCTCTAGAGGACGCCGTCAAATTGTCTCGAATAAGGACAAGGCCGCCTCGATGCTCCAGGTCGCCGCGTTCAGACTTATTGTCGCTGGCTGACGAGGCGAGGCGAGGTGGACGGGTGTCGAATATCCCAAGATTGGCTCGCAGGATATCTAAAGCCACGTCACTTCGAAGCCGAAGAGACGGTCTGCACGCGCGAGAGATCGGTCCGGAGATCCTGAAGACGTACGAGAAGCTCGGCAGCCGGTCCCACGCTCACCATGCACAAGTGCATGGAGCGTAGGGTCATAACAGGATCCCCGCCGCCCGCTCTCCCGCCGCTTACTCCAGTTTCGCAAGTCAGGGTGCATCCTGACGTCCGGAACTGTTCCTGCGATGTCGCGCAGGCCAAGGTCCAGGCTGCACTACTCGCCAGCGGCGACGGAAACAACGAAGGCGCGCGCCAAAGTTGCTCAGGACGTAAGTGCTTAGCGCACCGAGGAGATCATCTTGAGCAACGCTACGGAGCGATCGAGCTCGCGGCTCGTCGCTGGGTCTGTCGAACACAGGCAGTCCGACCTGATCATCCGTTCGATCCTGGAGCAATCCGGCCTTGGCAATTCCTAAGGAGCCTCATGGCGCTGTGATCAAGCGGATGCCGGCCGAGGACGATCGCAACTTCCTCAAGGGCGAGTTCGAGAAGGTGCTGACGGAAAAGACCAGGTTTGTCGCGATCACGCAGATGTCGGACCGCCCAGCGCGTTCGTTCTGCTCGCGTTAGCTCATCCGACTACGCCAAGAGGGTGTTGAGCGGACGCATTCACAACGGAGGCTCCAAAGATCCACGCGTTTTTACCAGGCCGGGAGTAAGACCGTTGTGCCCTACCTGGTGCAGCTCGCAATCTCTTGGTCAATATCGCGGCAACACTTAGTAGGTTGACGGATCGATCCTCGTGCGCCTAATGCCAGCCGTCGTGGTCTTCGGATTTCGTTTGATCCGGAGCTAAGAGGGAAGCCGGTGCAATGCCGGCGCTGCCCCCGCGTAAGCGGCGAGCCGCTGTCCAGCGAAGTCACTGAAGCCATGCGGCTTCGGGAAGGCCGGACAGCAGCGACGACCCGCGAGCCAGGAGACCTGCCTCGACAATATATCGTCCACGGGGGGTGTCCCGGTGTGCGCAAGCAGCTGTCGCTCACGCGATATTCGCTGCATGCGTCCGCCATGACCTTTGCCCCAATCATGGGGTCTGAGCTATGTCTTTTCTTTCGCTTCCCGTTGCCACACTGGGGATGTCACGCATCGGCCCACGACGCGAACTCAAATTCGCGCTCGAGAGCTACTGGGCGGGAGACTCCAGCGAAGCCGAGCTCCTCGAGGCGGGGAGTGGACTTCGTGTCGCTAATTGGGCACAGCAGAAATCCCGCGGTGCGACCGTCATTCCGTCGAATGACTTCTCGTTTTACGACCATGTGCTCGATACCAGCGTAATGGTCGGCGCCATTCCCGACGTCTACGGCTGGACCGAAGGTCCTGTGTCGCTCAAGACCTACGTCACCATGGCGCGTGGCGCTCAGGACGGTGGTCACGCTCAGCATGGGTTTGGCGTAGCCGCACAGGAAATGGCGAAGTGGTTCGATACCAACTACCACTACATGGTGCCGGAATTTCACCGGGATCAGATCTTTAAGTATTCCTCTCGAAAGCCCACCGAGGAATATGAGGAGGCAAAAAAGCCTCGGCTACCAAACGCGCCCGTCCTAGTTGGCCCAGTCACTTTCCTGAAGCTCGGCAACAGCGTTAATCCCGAATTCAATCCACTGTCGCTGCTCGATCGGCTCCTCCCAGTCTATGTCGATGTTCTCCGCGAACTAGCCTCGCGCGGTGCTGAATGGGTTCAGCTCGACGAGCCATGCCTGGTGACGGACGTCGACGAAGCATCTCGGGCGGCTGTCCGCCGGGCCTATGCTCATTTCGCAAAGGTTGTGCCTGCCCTTAAAATCATGCTGGCCACATGTTTCGGAGCTATCGGCGACAATCTTGAAACAACCCTTGGCCTTGCCCGTTGCCGGGCTTCATGTCGATCTGGTTCGGGCACCCGACCAGTTGGACGCAATTGTCGCCAAAGCGGCGCTCACGGTGCCGCTGGACAATAGAAACCCCATGCCAGTTGCACCTGACATGCAAGCTGCTGATTTAGTCACAAAACGAGTCCGGGCTACCGAACAACGTCGGATGTCTTGGTTTGATGAATACATACACTGTCATAGATGCGACAAGCGCCGGTCCCGGCTAGACATCATCGCACAGAAAGTTTTGTGATGAGATCTAATTGCCAGCTTGCCGGCCACACGTGGGACGGCGGTAAAAAGATCTACGCTAGTCTACGGCGAGACACTGAGCCGAGGCGCCCGGCGGTGCGCATCGCTCACGATTTCGCCTCGCCCTGCCGACTCAAGGCTCTCCGAGCTCATATCCGGGCCGGCTCTTTGCGCCGCCGCCGAAATCCCGCTCGTTTGTAACAGACGAGCGCCGAAACCTGAACATGGCTTATCTGGGTTCGCTGGCATGGCAATTGCCGATCTCAAATCTGTTACGCAGAGTTTGACGGTACGACCGTCCGATTTACTGGGATACTCCCATTCGACACCAGCTTAAGTGCCGGCCTGACATATCTGGCCGCGTGTGGTTTGGGATAAGATAACCATTTCGACCCACTCACGGCCGAGTGGCAGCTTTTGAAATCCTGCGCGCTGATCGCAAAAATCGCTGAACTTCTGCAGAGCAATGGTCAGTTCGTGCTCTTGCGTTGAAAGACTTCGGTACAAGAGGACATGTTGGTAGGAGAGCTTTACATCATGTCCGCAGATGGCGAGGTCGTGAGATCTCATCGGCGTCTTACCCAGGGAAGGACGTGATTGAACAGTTGTCCATGGCTGGTTCAAGTGAGATATGGTGTCCGTGATGGCTTCGATTGACGATCGATTGAATGAGATCAGATACGTGCGGAATGACATTTGGCGCTGTCGAAGAAGGCTTAAAAGCGAGCTAAGTGATCTCGAGCGTAAGGTTCTCGAAGATCGCCTGCTTGAGCGGCAATCTGCCTTTGAACGGCTCCTAGCGACCACGTTTCCTTTTACATTGACACTGTCAAGCAAAATTGGCGACCTTTGCGGCGGGTCATTGGCGCGCAAAATGGCGTCGGCTCATAGAACGCATGCGCCTGCGTCAGAAACGTAGGCTCCGTCGCCGAAGGCCGCCGCGCCCGTCATGGTCGCCGCCGAGCTGAAATGCAGCCTTGGTTCACCGATGTGCTGGCCCGCGGCGCACCCTGAGCGCCGATAATGAAACCGTTCGGGCCGCCCATCCAGGACCACGGGTGGAGGGGGACACCGATTGCGCCGTTTCTGCGAAACCGCGGTCACCATGAGTAGCTTTCATCCGACAGAGCGATCGAAGAAGCTTGAATCGGCCGTAGCGTCAGATTGTACAGAGCAGGGGAACAATACTCCAGACTAGGTGTAGCCTAATGAGAAGAGCCGTTATCGCTTTTGCATTATCTTCCGCTCTCGATCTGCTCGGGCTAAGCGCGAGCGCGGTTGCGGACACAAGGCGGTACGCGTGCACGATCACTGCCGCCGATAGAGAGCCGGTCGGAGTTCGGAACGAGCGGGTCATTCTCACGGTTCAATATGGCTGCCGGATCGCGGATGGTCTCTCGAGTGACGCGGGGATTACAGCAGTGTCGGTCAGCGAGTGGGCTGCTGATAAAGGAACGTACCTAGCGTCCCTGGAATTTCACCGCGCGCTGGAGGGAGTTGCAATTGGGCAACTCTCCGAGGCGACTGGCTTCTCTAGCATGGAAGGCGAGCAAGGCATTGCGGTCGCAACTTCCGGCACGACAGTATTCAAGTTCGCATCTGGCTCATTGGCAACCCTTTCAGGGAAGACCCTTAAATTCACCACCAAACTTACTGGCCTACGTAGCTTCGAATTGGAGTTCACAGATTGGCCAGAATCTCTTTTTTGAAGTGACTGGTGTCTTACGCTTTATTTCCGCAAGCGCAGAAATATACGGCGGCACTCATGTGGAAGATAAGGTTCTCAGCGTGTTCGAGCCGTCGACCGAGATCATCCGTAAGGACAAGCCGGCAAGCCCAATGAGTTCGGCAAAATGATCAAGCTGCAAGATTGTCGACTAAGTCTATTTCCGGCGGCCCAATGGCGATCTGTTGATCCCGGCCACCGCAACCCACCACGGGGCGTGCCGCGGCTGGTGGCGACTGACGCGGGATTCTACTCTGCCAGGAACGAGGCCGCTGCGAGAGCATTGGGGGGTATGCATCCCCAATCGACCGAGCAAAAGGCGCGGAGCGCAAGCGCGAACAGAAGAAGCGCTGGTTCCGCGATGGCCAAAAATGGCACACGCCATGGACGCATCAGCGTGGTTAAGCGGCGAAACGGCCTCAATCAGTGCTGATAGAAGGATGACGCCGGAATGCAGCGCTGGGTCACCCTCGGTGTGATCTCAACCTCGGCAACATCGGCCGAACGATGAGCAGCCGAGCCGCTCCGTAGACGTCGCACCCATCATGCTCGCTTCAGACCCCGCCGTCCACCCGGCGGGGGTTGTTTTGGTTTATGCCGTTGGCCAAACAAGCATCAATTTCGCGCCGGGAAGTAGATAAAAGTGGGCTATCCACGGGCCCTCAGCCCGCGCTGATGCCTCGCGCTCATCATCAGACGGGCCTCGTTGTCCCTGCACTCGGTGCCGCGTGCCGGCGTCGGCTCACCGCGTCACGCTCCCGCAAGCGGCGATAGAAAAAAGTTGACGCGCGCCGGATCGAAGCGCCGAATTGCGTCGCGGCGGGCCTTACCGAGATGCTGAAGCGAGCTGCAACTGGACTGCCGAATGACACGGACGAGGCCGTTGTAGAACGCCGACCTCTTTACCCCGAATGAGCAAGGGCCACGAGCTTGCGCCTTTAAGGCTATCGCGGCTTGAGAATCGATCAGCCCCAATGCTTTCCACGAGATCGCGTGTCGCCACATTAGAGCGCGTCTCCACGAGATCAAGTGGAATGACGAGCGAAGCGAAAGATCGCGTGTAGGTGAAACAAAGCGTTCTGTTGACAACTGAGTTCTCTTAGTCATCCGGAAGAGGTGCTGCAGCGCTCATCATCACTTGCTCAGTATCGATCGCAAACACCATCGGCGCATCTACGTGCACTGGACTCTCTCGAACCGATCGTGTTTGCGGTCGCTCGATGCGTGCGCCAAGCAAAGCTGCGCACCGGAGTGACGTCGGCGCGCGGGAAGACTCTAGCTATCTCGCTGGCGGAGAGCGCAAGCGATTGTTTTGTTTCAGACAGGGCGTTAGCGGGTACGGCTGTCGGTGCCACGCAGGGTCAGGTTTATAACAATCCGCATCCTACCAGCTATCTAGCTCTACAGACGTGGGTTTTTGTGTTCAACCAGCGCTGGCACACTCGTTGCAAACCCCTGCGCAACAGGCGGCTGTTAGCCCTTTGCATCGACATGCAGAGGGGCAGGCGGGCCCCTGATGGCACGTGAGCGAGTAAAGAAGCCGATAATGACCCAATCGCTGGAGGGCAGGCATGACATCACCGAGACGCGTCTTGGTCAGCGTTTCCGTCGACAAACCAACAGCCTCACACATGGCGGTCGCGAGCGCTTAGCTGAGATGAGCTGCAACATCCTGATCGACCGCTGCGGCATGATCCAGAAGCCCGCGAAGTTGCGTTCGGTAGGACTGGCCAGGGAGATTGCACGCTTTACACCTCAACGCCGGATCGGAAATCCGTCGGTCTACCGGAAAAGCGCCGCATCTTCATTTGAGACGACAATCGAAAGGAAATTTGTATGAGCCGAGCAACTACCGAAAGCGTCGCAGAGATCAAGGCGCGCAACAAGCAGCTAATCGATGAGGTGTTGAAGGTCTACCCAGAGAAGACCGCCAAAAGGCGCGCCAAGCATCTGAGTGTTCACGAGGCGGGGAAGTCGGATTGTGGCGTCAAGTCGAATATCAAGTCCATTCCGGGCGTAATGACCATCCGCGGCTGCGCCTACGCGGGCTCCAAGGGCGTCGTCTGGGGGCCGATCAAGGACATGATCCACATTAGCCATGGTCCGGTCGGCTGTGGTCAGTACTCATGGGGCTCGCGGCGCAACTACTACGTCGGCACGACCGGCATCGACACGTTCGTAACACTGCAGTTCACTTCCGATTTCCAGGAAAAGGATATCGTGTTCGGCGGCGATAAAAAGGTCACCAAACTCATCGACGAGCTGCAGGAGCTGTTTCCTCTCAACAGGGGCATCACCATTCAGTCCGAATGTCCGATTGGCTTGATCGGTGACGATATCGAGGCAGTCTCCAGAGAAAAGTCAAAGGAATATGGCGGCAAGACCATCGTGCCTGTGCGGTGCGAGGGTTTTCGTGGCGTGTCGCAATCGCTCGGCCATCACATCGCGAACGACGCCGTTCGAGATTGGATCTTCGACAAGAGCGCCCCAGAAGACAGCTCTAAATTTGAGCCGACCCCGTATGACGTTGCCATCATCGGCGACTACAACATCGGCGGCGACGCCTGGTCGTCACGGATCCTGCTCGAAGAAATGGGCCTGCGCGTCATCGCCCAGTGGTCCGGGGATGGATCTCTCGCTGAATTGGAGGCGACGCCGAAAGCGAAGCTCAACATATTGCATTGCTATCGCTCGATGAACTACATCTCACGGCACATGGAGGAAAAATTCGGGATTCCCTGGTGCGAGTACAACTTCTTCGGGCCTTCCAAAATCGCGGAGTCGCTGCGCAAAATTGCAAGCTTCTTCGATGATAAGATCAAGGAGGGCGCCGAGCGCGTCATTGCGAAATATCAGCCGCTGGTCGATGCGGTCACGGCGAAATACCGGCCGCGGCTCGATGGCAAGACCGTAATGCTGTTCGTCGGCGGCCTACGTCCTCGCCACGTCATCGGCGCCTATGAGGACCTCGGCATGGATGTTGTCGGCACAGGCTATGAGTTCGGTCACAACGACGACTATCAGCGCACCGCCCAGCACTACGTCAAGGACGGCACGCTGATCTACGACGATGTCACCGGCTACGAATTCGAGCGCTTCGTAGAAAAGATCCGGCCCGACCTCGTTGGCTCCGGTATCAAGGAAAAATACGTCTTCCAAAAAATGGGCGTGCCGTTCCGCCAAATGCATTCCTGGGACTACTCGGGTCCTTACCACGGCTACGACGGCTTCGCGATCTTCGCCCGAGACATGGACATGGCAATCAACTCCCCGATCTGGGGGAAGACCACCGCACCTTGGAAGGACGCTCCGCGGCCGAGCCTCATGGCGGCGGAATAGGAAAGCCGACGCCCGGGCCCTTTCTTCCACAGAGGAGGGGAAGGGCAGGAGAACGAACACAAGAACCTGAAGAGTGCCATGATGACACAGAACGCCGAACACATCCTCGACCACTCTGAGCTTTTCCGGGGAGACGAATACCAGCGGATGCTGGCCAACAAGAAGGCGCTATTTGAGAATCCGCATGATCCCGCCGAAGTCGACCGTATCAGAGAATGGTCCAAGACGCCCGAATATCGCGAGAAGAACTTCGCCCGCGAGGCGCTAACCGTTAATCCGGCGAAGGCTTGCCAGCCGCTAGGTGCGGTGTTCGCCGCGCTTGGGTTCGAGCGCACACTGCCGTTCGTCCACGGCTCCCAGGGTTGCGTCGCGTATTATCGCAGCCATTTGTCGCGGCACTTCAAGGAGCCGACCTCGTGCGTCTCCTCGTCCATGACGGAAGACGCGGCTGTGTTCGGGGGGCTCAACAACCTGACCGACGGGCTTGCCAACAGCTACAACATGTACAAGCCGAAGATGATCGCGGTCGCCACGACCTGCATGGCGGAAGTCATTGGCGACGACCTCAACGCCTTCATCAAAACATCAAAGGAAAAAGGTTCAGTCCCCGCGGACTACGACGTACCATTCGCTCACACTCCTGCATTCGTCGGTAGCCACATTACGGGCTACGACAACACGCTCAAGGGTATCCTCGAGCATTTCTGGGATGGCAAAGCCGGCACGGCGCCTAAACTCCAGCGCAAAGCGAACAACTGGATCAACTTCATCGGTGGCTTCGACGGCTACACTGTCGGAAACATCCGTGAGATAAAGCGCATCTTCGAGCTGATGGGGATCGGCTACACGATCCTCGCGGATAACAGTGATGTGTTCGATACCCCCACCGACGGCGAGTTCCGCATGTATGATGGCGGCACCACACTAGAGGATGCCGCGAACGCAGTCCATGCGAAGGCAACCATTTCCATGCAGCAATATTGTACGGAGAAGACGTTGCCCTTCATCAAGGGGCACGACCAGGAGGTCGTCGCCTTCAATCACCCGCTGGGTGTCAGCGCTACAGACGATTTCCTGATGACGCTGTCGCGTATCACCAACAAGGCAATTCCAAATGCGCTGGAGCGGGAGCGCGGGCGTCTGGTAGACGCAATGGCTGACTCTAGCGCGCACGTTCACGGCAAGAAGTTCGCGATCTACGGCGATCCCGACCTCTGCTATGGCCTGGCCGCATTCTTGCTGGAGCTTGGCGCTGAGCCAAGGCACGTGCTCTCGACCAACGGGAGTAAGGCCTGGGAGCAGAAGATGCAGGCGTTGTTCGCGAGCTCGCCGTTCGGTAAAAACTGCCGCGCCTTCCCGGGCAAGGATCTCTGGCACATGCGTTCGCTCCTATTCACAGAACCAGTCGATTTCCTGATCGGTAACACCTACGGCAAGTATCTCGAACGTGACACTAGAACGCCGCTAATCCGCATCGGGTTTCCCATCTTCGATCGCCATCATCACCATCGTTATCCAGTGTGGGGCTATCAGGGTAGCATGAATGTGCTGGTCAAGATTCTCGACAAGATCTTTGATGAGATCGATAGAAAAACCAGCTCGGTTGGTAAGACAGACTACAGCTTCGACATCATACGCTAAGGCGAGCGCCCCGCCTCATCGTCCGCAGGAACAGCGGCGCTGTGGCGGGGATCACAGGTTATCCGCCGGCCCATCCTCCTGCTCTGTGCGGATGTCTTGACATCCCCGAAAGAGACACCATGACTTCGCTTCCCACGACCATACAGGACGTCTTTAACGAACCGGGCTGCGCCAGGAACGCGAGCAAGTCGAACGTCGAGCGCAAGAATGGATGCACCAAGCAGCTGAAGCCGGGCGGCGTCGCCGGTGGGTGTGCCTTCGATGGTGCCAAAGTCGCACTGCAGCCCTTCACCGACGTCGCCCATCTTGTGCATGGTCCAATCGCCTGTGAGGGCAATTCTTGGGACAATCGCGGTTCCGCCTCCTCCGGCTCCGATCTGTGGCGCAGAAGCTTCACCACGGACATGAGCGAGACCGACATCGTGTTCGGCGGCGAGAAGCGGCTGTACAGGGCAGTCAAGGAGATCACAGAGAAATACGACCCGCAGGCCATCTTCGTCTACCAAACATGCGTGCCCGCAATGATCGGTGACGACATCGATGCGGTCTGCAAGGCAGCCTCCGCCAAACTTGGCAAACCGGTCATTCCCATCAATGCCCCGGGATTTGTGGGGTCGAAAAACCTTGGCAACAAGCTCGCAGGCGAAGCACTGCTGGAGCACGTCATCGGTACCAGAGAGCCCGATTACACCACTGCGTATGACATCAACATCATCGGCGAATACAACCTCTCCGGCGAGCTCTGGCAGGTCAAGCCGCTGCTCGATGAGCTCGGAATCCGGATCCTGTCGTGCATCTCGGGGGACGGCAAGTATCGCGAGGTGGCTTATTCGCACCGAGCCAAAGCCGCGATGATGGTCTGCTCAAAGGCAATGATCAACGTCGCACGCAAGATGAGGCATCGTTACGGCATCCCGTTTTTTGAAGGCTCGTTCTACGGTATTGAGGATTCCAGCGATTCACTACGCCAGATCGCGCGCATGCTGATCGAACGCGGCGCGCCGGCTGAGCTGATGGAACGCACAGAAGCCCTGATCGCACGCGAAGAGATCAAAGCCTGGGCTGCGATTGAACGTTTCAAGCCACGCTTTGCCGCCAAGAGGGTTGTTCTCATCACCGGTGGCGTGAAATCCTGGTCGATGGTGGCCGCTTTGCAAGAGGCCGGGCTCGAGATCGTCGGCACGTCCGTGAAGAAATCGACCAAGAAGGACAAGGAACGTATCAAGGAATTAATGGGCCAGCACGCCCACATGATCGAGGACATGTCGCCTCGCGAGATCTACAAGATGCTAAAGGACGCAAAAGCCGACATCATGCTCTCCGGCGGCAAGTCGCAATTCGTCGCACTAAAGGCGGCGATGCCGTGGCTCGATATCAACCAGGAGCGCTGCCACGCCTATATGGGCTATATCGGGATTGTCAAGCTCATGGAGGAGATCGAGAAAGCGCTCTACAATCCGATATGGGATCAGCTCCGCCAAGCCGCCCCATGGGATGAGTTCGACCGAAACCGTCAGGCAAGGCCGGTTGCGCAGATGTATGCGCAAGCCGCTGATCCAGTTCGAGACGCGAGCAAGAACGGCGTCAATACGATAAGTCTCTCCAATGAAACTGAGGCCAGCGGTGGCGAGAGCGCGATTGCGGCGCATGGCCTGAACCTCGCCAAGCCGTGCACCAATTCCACTGCACAGTGCCTTGCTTGTAAGGACATTCGTTCCGATCTGCAGCCGCCGGCGCTGCAGGCGGCGGAGTAGGGGAACGACATGGCGATCGTTACTACCTCGAAGAAAGCCTGTTCGGTCAATCCGCTCAAAATGAGCCAGCCGATCGGCGGCTCATTTGCGTTCCTGGGCCTGCGCGGCGCGATGCCGCTTTTGCACGGCCCGCAAGGTTGCACCTCCTTCGGGCTAACGCTGTTCGTGCGCCATTTCAATGAAGCCGTGCCGATGCAGACGACCGCCATGAGCGAGGTTGCCACCGTGCTCGGTGGCCACGAGAATCTCGAACAGGCGATCCTCAACATCTACAATCGCGTCGAGCCCGAGATCATTGGTATCAATTCAACTGGCGTCACCGAGACCAACGGCGATGATGTCGAAGCATTCATCCGGTTGATCCGACAGAAGCATCCGAAGCTCGAAAAGCTCCCCCTTGTCTACGTCTCGACCCCGGACTTCAAGGATGCCATTCAGGATGGCTGGAGCAAGACAGTGGCGCGGATGATCGAGATGCTTGTGGCTCCCGTCGACACAGCGAGACCGCGCGATATCTCCCGCGTCAACGTGCTACCTGGATGCCACCTCACGCCCGGCGATCTCGACGAGCTTCGCACGATTTTTGAGGATTTTGGCCTCAAGCCCTCGTTCCTGCCGGACGTCGCCGGTTCGCTGGACGGTCACATCCCCGACGAATTCACGCCCACCACGATCGGGGGCATTGGAGTGGACGAGATTGCGACCATGGGGCAGGTGGCCTGGACGATCGCGATCGGTGCGCAAATGCGCCGTGCGGCCGAGGCCATGCAGGTGCGGACAGGCACGCCGTTCCGCCTGTTCGAGCGGCTCTGTGGCCTTATCCCAAATGACGAATTCATCGCCTTCCTGAGCCAGATCAGCGGCCGGTCGGTGCCCTGGAAATATCGCCGGCAGCGTGGACAGCTGGCAGACGCCATGCTGGATGCACATTTCCATATCGGCGGACGCAAGCTCGCGATCGGCGCCGAGCCGGACTTGTTATTCGATCTCTCCAGCTTGCTCCACGAGATGGGCGCACAGGTAAGTGCTGCGGTGACGACGACGAACTCACCGGTGCTCCAGCGGGTCAGGACCGAGGACGTCCTGATCGGCGATCTGGAGGACCTTGAAGAGCTTGCCAGGTCGCGTGACTGCGACCTCTTGATGTCGCATTCACATGGTCGCCAGGCCGCTTCGCGACTCAATGTCCCGTTCTTCCGGGTAGGCTTTCCTATGTTCGATCGCGTTGGGGCTGCGCACCTCACGATCGTTGGCTATCGCGGCACGCGCGATCTGATCTTTGACATCGCCAATCTGATCATCACTGACCGCGAAGCCAACCATGGGCCGACGCCCGACACCTGGCGATCAACCTGCGGCGGCCCGCAGGTCCAGCCCCAGTTGCATTGAGCAGGGAAAGAAAACAACCCGGATGAAAGTTGCATTCGCCACTCAGGATTTGAAGCACGTCGATGCCCACTTCGGCTGGGCCAAGAACATTGCGATCTACGAGGTCGTCCCGGACGGGCATCGGTTTATTGAGGCGATCCAGTTTGACGGTGACCTCACCGAAGACGGCAATGAGGATAAGCTCGCGCCGAAGGTCGAGGCGATCAGGGAGTGCGCAATCCTCTATGTTGCGGCGATTGGCGCCTCGGGTGCTGCGCGAGTCGTCGCCAGGAACATCCATCCGATGAAGGTGCTGCAGCCAGAGCCCATCCACGACCTTTGCGTCAAACTCGAAACCGTGCTGAAGGGGTCGCCGCCGCCCTGGCTGCGGAAGCTGCTCACCAAAAGCCGGGAACGTCCGGTGGATTTCGAAGCCTGAAGGAACAAAGATGGCCGATCCGTCTGAAGTCACTCCACCCGCCGCCGCGGCGGAAGGGCCATTTCTGAAAGAGCTCATCAAGATCTGGCGCGCCCAGGACACCCACGGCGCCTGGGACGGCAAAAAGGATCTCGAGCTGCTCGAACCCTACGTTCTCGACAAGCGCAAGCGGCGTGCGCTGCCGATCGTCGGCAATCCCGACCCGGACACGACATGGCGGCTGGAGCTGTTCTTCGACGCCGTTGCGCTCTCGATCGAGACGGCCACCGGTGTGATGATCTCGCCAATGCTGAAGATGCATCACGAAGGGTTCGGTCGGATCGTGCTGATCGGCGGCCGGCTCGTTGTCGTGAGCAAGCAGCTGCGCGACGTGCATCGCTTTGGTTTCGACCATCTCTCTGATCTCGCCAATCAAGGCGACAAATTCGTCAACAGTGGCGTTGAGATGATCCGTAAGTTCCCGGAACTGGCGAGTTGTTGAGGCAAGTGTGAGCGATATCGAAACTCTGAAAGCGGAAATAAAGAAGCTGGCGGCCAAGGCGACCGAGGCCAAGATGGACCTCCACGATCTCTCCGAGGAGCTGCCGGTCAACTGGTCGTCGATCCTGAGCGTGGCCCAGAAGGCCCACGCTGCCTTCAGCGAGCTCGAAAGCAAGCGCCAATATCTCGAGGCGCTGGACAAAAGAAACATAGCGGACGGTTAGCCATGTCATTCAGGACCCGCGACGGTCGCAATTGGAGGCCGGACTACCTGGTTTCTATCGATCCCAACAAGTGTATCGGCTGCGGCCGCTGCTACAAGGTCTGCGGCCGTGAGGTCATGACGCTGAAGGGGCTAAGCGAGGGTGGCGAGATCATCGATCTCGACGAGGACGACGATGAGCTCGAAAAGAAGGTCATGGTGCTGAAGGACGAAGGCGCTTGCATCGGCTGCAGCGCCTGCGCCCGGGTGTGCCCAACAAACTGTCAGACCCACACACCACCTGGTTGATTCAGCTTTCTCCGACGAGATCGACGAGTGAGTTGTCAGATACAAGCTGGTAGGGAACTCCCAGATCCGACCTGTTATGGCGTGAAGCCGGCAGTTGCCGAATCGGGCCGCGACCTCGCATGGACCGCCGGCGGCGAAGGCCAGCAGGATCGTGAAAACGACAATGCCGACACCGTCGTTGAAAGAGTGACTCGCCCTGCATCTCGACCTCGAGACTCAGGTGCCTTTACCTTTTTGAGCGTACCCATGACCGCCAGCGGATCGGTCAGGCTGATAAGGCCGCCAAACACCAGCGCCAAAGACAGCGGCAGCGACTAACCAAGGCGACCAGCGGGCTGCCAGAATAGAAAGCCAAGGATAAACGTCGACGTGATCGTGGCGAAGGTGGCAAGCTCGATTGGGGGTACGGCGCGGCT
Source organism: Bradyrhizobium sp. LB14.3 (assembly GCF_040547985.1). Classification (NCBI taxonomy): domain Bacteria; kingdom Pseudomonadati; phylum Pseudomonadota; class Alphaproteobacteria; order Hyphomicrobiales; family Nitrobacteraceae; genus Bradyrhizobium; species Bradyrhizobium sp. LB14.3. The sequence goes on along the minus strand of NZ_JBEPQT010000025.1, from coordinate 73,134 downwards.
TACCAATGTTGCGAGATCGACGTGGAGCGCTCCCCCGAAGAGCAAGAATGCTAACAGTCCCGTTCATGACGACGGACCTGAAGTCGATCTGGAGCACTGTCTTTCGAGCAGATGCGTGGCGACGAAGGCAGAGATCCCGCGTTTGCCTGACGCTTCTGGCTCGATTGCAAGGTTCGCGAATGACGAAACAGTGGATCAGCATACCTAAGGCCCGTGCAAAAAAGCGGGCCTCGTGCCCCAACCCCTCATTGGGAACGCGTGTGCGCGGATCTCATTATGGCTTGCCTGCAACAGCAGTCCACTTGCGAGAAGCCGCATATATTCCAGCAACTGGAATCGTCGTTCAGGAGAACTGATAAAGAAGGTGTCGCCAGTCTGGCGTCTGACGACTATCCGACACTGTTCTGTCGCCTTTGTTGGTCCGCGACACTGGCCTAGTTCGCGAGCTTTTGTCTGGCCTCAGGCTAATCCGCTGAAAAGCAATCACGATCTTTCCTTCTGCTGGGTCGGCCAAATTGGCACGAGTTTTGAAGCTCCTTCGTTGCGAGCCGGGAGCCGCCGACCGACCTTCATTTCGTGGATGACACCGCGATCGATGGAACGAAGAAAGAAAAGCAAAATGTCAAATCCGCATCAGACAGCATTCTATGGGAAGGGGGCCTCGGCGAAATCGCCCCGATGTTCTCAGCAGTTAGCCCGAGCGCCTGGCGCGCGCCGGTCGGATCAGCCAGCCAACAGGTAAGGAAGATGGACGTGCAAGAAACCACGGCAGCATGCCGGGACGCCTTCGCCGAACTGGCGTCGCCAGCGCGCACCCACGACCCGTATCCGTTTATGCGGTGGTTGCGCGAGCACGATCCGGTGCATCGCGCGGCGTCGGGCCTCTTTCTATTGAGCCGCCACGCCGATATTTACTGGACGCTCAAGGCCACGGGCGATGCCTTTCGGGCACCGGCGCCGGGCGAACTGGCGCGCTATTTTCCGCGTGCGGCGACCAGCCGGTCACTCAATCTGCTGGCGTCTACAATAGTGATGAAGGACCCACCGGCGCATACGCGTCTGCGCCGGCTGATCTCGCGCGATTTCACCATGCGCCAGATCGAGAACCTGCGGCCGAGCATCGCGCGCATCGTCGCAGCGCGCCTGGACCGCATGGCGCCCGCGCTGGAGCGCGGGGAGCCGGTGGACCTGCATCGGGAGTTCGCGCTGGCCTTGCCCATGCTGGTCTTGGCCGAACTGTTCGGCATGCCCCAGGACGACATGTTCGGGCTCGCCGCCGTCATCGACCCCATTCTGAAAGGCCTGGGCCCGCACGCCAGCGACCCCCAGCTCGCCGCCGCGGACGCGGCCAGCGCCAGGGTGCAGGCCTACTTCGGGGGCCTCATACAGCGTAAGCGCACCGATCCCCGCCACGACATCGTGTCGATGCTGGTCGGCGCACACGATAACGATGCCGACACGCTGTCGGATGCGGAGTTGATCAGCATGCTTTGGGGCATGCTGCTGGGCGGCTTCTCAACCACTGCTGCGACCATCGACCATGCGGTGTTGGCGATGCTGGCGTATCCCGAACAGCGGCACTGGCTTCAGGGAGACGCCGTGGGGGTGCAGGCATTCGTCGAAGAAGTCCTGCGCCGCGATTCGCCCGTCATGTTCAGCACCACTATGCGTATCGCCCAGCGCGACATCGAATTGGGCGGCGTGGTGATCCCGAAGAACGCGGACGTGCGCGTGCTGATCGCGGCCGGCAATCGCGACCCGGACGCCTTCGCTGATCCCGACCGCTTTGATCCCGCGCGGTTCTACGGCACCAGTCCCGGCATGTCGACGGACGGAAAGATCATGCTGAGCTTCGGCCACGGCATCCGCTTCTGCGTCGGTGCGCAACTGGCCAGGGTGCAGTTGGCCGAGAGCCTGCCGCGGATCCAGGCGCGCTTCCCCACGCTGGCATTGGCCGAGCCGCCGACCCGGGAGCCCTCCGAGTTCCTTAGGACGTTCCGCGCGCTGCCGGTGCGGCTGCGTGGGCAAGGGGAGCTGAGATGCGCGTCGTGGTCGACCAGGATCTGTGCGCAACCAGCGGGCAGTGCGTGCTGACGCTGCCGGGCGCCTTTCGCCAGCGCGAACCGGACGGCGTGGCCGAAGTGTGCGTGGCGACGGTCCCGCAGGCGCTGCACGCCGCCGTGCGGCTCGCGGCCAGCCAATGCCCAGTCGCCGCCATTCGGGTCATCGAAAGCGACGTTGGCGATGACGAGCGCGCCAGCGCCGACCCTGCGCCTTCTCCGGGGAAGGCCGAGCGGCATGCCGCGAAAGAACAACGCAATCCAGGAGGACACGATGGCGCGGTTTAAAGGCAAGGTTGCCGTGGTAACCGGCGCTGGCGCCGGCATCGGCAAGGAAGCGCCCTCGCCATCGCGCGCCAGGGCGGCAGAGTGGTGGTGGCCCACATTGATGGCTCCGCGGGCATCGCCTGCACTACGCAGATCGCGGCCGAAGCGGGCCACGCGGCTGGCCGTGGCCATGGACATCGCGGACGCGCAGTCGGTGGCAGCGCTGCTCGAGACGGCGGAGCGGCACTTCGCTGGGGTTGACCTGCTGGTGAACAACGCGAGCGACATGCATCTGACCCCGCGCCACTGCGCGATCCTCGACCTGGACCTGGCGGTCTCGGATCAGACCATGGCGACCAATCTGCGCGACACGCTGCTCTGCTGCCCGCAGGCCATATCGCTCGCGGCGGTGGCGCTATCGTCAACATGTGGTCGTGCCAGGGGCTCAGCGCTGACCCCGCGCAGACGTCCTACGCCGCCTCGAAGGCGGCGATGAAAATGCTCTGGGCCTCGTTCGCCACCCAGTACGGTGATGCGCAGATCCGCTGCAACGCGATTACGCCGGGTCTCGTCATGACCGAGCGTCTCCTCGCCAAGCTGGACGAGTGCATGCAACGGCATCTGCGGCGGCACGAGCTCCTGCCGCGCGTCGGCCGCCCCGAGGGACGTGGCCGCGCTGGTGGCATTCCTGCTCTACGACGATGCTGCGTTCATCACCGGCCAGGTCGTGTGCATCGACGGCGGCATGCTGGCGCATGTGCCGACGTAGGCCGAGCGTGGCAACAGCCGCGCCGCGCGGCCTGCCGGCACACCGCCGAAGCGGCCGCGGCGCCGCGCTGCTGACGGACATGCTGCTCAACCCGCTGGACCGTCGGCACCGGCTGCGGCACGACATCCCGGTCGTGCCCGGCGCTTTCCCCCTGGTCGGGCATCTTCCCGCCATCGTCTGCGACCTGCCGCGCCTGCTGCGGCGCGCGGAAGGGATGCTGGGCAGCCACTTCTGGCTGGATTTCGGCCCTGCCGGACACCTGATGACCTGCGTGGATCCGGATGCGTTCGCAGTGCTCCGGCACAAGGACGTGTCCTCGGCGCTGCTCGAAGAGATCGCGCCCGAATTGCTTGGCGGAACGTTGGTTACCCAGGACGGCGGCGCGCACCGGCAGGCGCGCGATGCGATCAAGGCGGCGTTCCTGCCCAAGGGGCTGACCCAGGCCGGCATCGGCGACCTGTTCCTGCCCGTCATCCGAGCGCGGGTGCAGGCGTGGCGCGACCGCGGCGACGTAACCATCCTGCCCGAAACCGGCGACCTGATGCTCAAGCTCATCTTCAGCCTCATGGGAATCCCCGCGCATGACCTGCCGGAATGGCATCGCAAGTATCGGCAACTGGTGCAGTTGATCGTCGCGCCCCCGGTCGACCTACCCGGACTGCCCTTGCGGCGCGGCCGCGCCGCCCGCGACTGGATCGACGCGCAGTTGTGCCAGTTCGTCCGCGACGTGCGCGCGCATGCCGCGCGCACCGGGTTGATCAACGACATGGTGAGCGCCTTCGATCGCAGCGATGATGCGCTCTCCGATGGCGTCCTGGTCGCCAACATCCGGTTGCTGCTGCTTGCCGGTCACGACACCACTGCCTCGACGATGGCCTGGATGGTGATCGAGCTGGCGCGGCAGCCTGTGCTGTGGGACGCCCTGGTCGACGAGGCGCAACGCGTGGGCGCGGTGCCGACCCGGCACGCGGACCTGGCGCAGTGTCCGGTCGCCGAGGCGCTGTTCCGCGAGACCCTGCGCGTGCATCCGGCGACCACGCTCCTGCCGCGTCGCGCGCTGCAGGAACTGCAACTGGGCCAACGGCGCATTCCCGCGGGCACCCATCTGTGCATCCCGCTGCTGCATTTCTCGAGCTCGGCGCTGCTGCACGAGGCGCCTGATCAGTTCCGCCTGGCGCGGTGGCTGCAACGCACGGAGCCGATACAGCCGGTGGACATGCTGCAGTTCGGTACCGGCCCACACGTCTGCATCGGCTACCACTTGGTATGGCTGGAACTAGTGCAGTTCTGCATCGCCTTGGCGCTGACCATGCACAAGGCCGGGGTGCGGCCACGGTTGCTGAGCGGCGTCGAAAAAGGCCGGCGCTATTACCCGACCGCACATCCGTCCATGACAATCCGCATCGGATTCTCATGAGCTCGCATCGCATCCTCGTGTGGCGAGGCAGCGGCGCCGGCGACGCGCGGCATTGCTGCACTCGGCGCGTGTGCTCGGTGCGAGCCCGGCAACACCGCGGCGGCTCGCCGCTCGCCGTGGCCGTGTCAGGTACAAGGAAATGAACAACATGCAGACCGGTTCTACGCTACACGACGACCGAACTGGTGTTTTCGCGCTCGGCGGATTGGGCGCGCAGGTGCGCGGCGCATCCGGCAGGCTGCTGCCGGAGATCTGGAGCCAGGACGGCGCAAAGCGGGTCGAACAGGCGCTGGCGCGTCTTCTCTGCGCCGAAGAGGACGGTGAGACCGAGTTGATAGCGGCGATGCGCTACGCCACCTTGAATGGCGGGAAGCGCACCCGCGCCTTGCTCTGTCTGGCTGCCGGCGAACTGGCCGACACGCCGGCGCACATGCTCGACGACGTCGGCGCCGCCATCGAGATGATGCATGCCTGTACCCTGGTCCACGACGACCTGCCCGCGATGGACGACGACGTGCTTCGCCGCGGCCTTCCGACCGTGCACGTCAAGTACGGCGAAGCCACTGCGATCCTGGTCGGCGATGCGCTGCAGGCGCACGCCTTCCTAACCCTGGCGAGCCTGGATGCGCCGGGCGACAACCGTGTCGCGCTCGTGCGCGAACTGGCGCAGGCGGTGTCCGCCGAGGGTGCCGCAGGCGGGCAGGCCATGGATCTGTCGCTGGTCGGAAAGCACGCCGAGCTCGACACGATCGTGGCGATGCACCGGATGAAGAGCGGAGCGCTAGTGCGCGCGTCCGTTCGCATGGGCGCGCTATGCGCCATCGCGGAGGATGCCGCGCACGCTGCGCTGTACTGTGCGCTCGATCGCTACACTGCCTGTTTCGGCCTGGCGTTACAGGTGATCGACGACATTCTGGACGCGACAGCTGATACCGCGACGCTGGGTAAGACCCCCGGCAAGGACGCGGCGGCGCAGAAGCCGACCTGCGCGTCGATCATGGGGCTGCAGGCAGCGCGCCAGTTCGCGCTGGATTTGTTGCGCGACGCCGGGGAGGCCATCGCCCCACTGGGGCCGCGTGCGGAACGGTTGGCGCAGATGCTGCAGCGGGCCAACGCGTATCTCTTCAAGCACGCGCCATGCGCATGAGCGCGCCCGTCCGCATGAAGGCGCGCCTGTGCCGCTGCGACCGGCCGGCGGCGGCGATGCATGCTGCACTGTGTCCGAGTCCGCCGTGGCGATCGCAGCGGGTGCCCAGCACGGCCGCGGCGCGCTGCGCGCAAGCCTATGCGGCGGACCGGCGCCAGCATCGGCGCGTCGCGCCGGAGCAGGGCGACCGTCCGGCGCTGCCCATGCGCAGGCCCGCGACGGGCCTGCGGCGACGTGCGCGGCGTCTGCCCGGACCGTCTGCAGAAGGAACATCCCAAGTGAACGCGCTTTCCGAACGGATCCTTTCCGAATTGCGCCACCTGCTGAGCGAGATGAGCGACGGCGGCAGCGTCGGCCCGTCCGTCTATGACACGGCGCGAGCTCTACAGTTCCGCGGCAACGTCACCGGTCGGCAGGACGCATACGCGTGGCTCATCGGGCAGCAACAAGCCGATGGCGGATGGGGAAGCGCGGACTTCCCGCTGTTCCGCCATGCGCCCACGTGGGCGGCGTTGCTGGCATTGCAGCGTGCCGATCCTCTTCCCGGCGCTGCCGACGCAGTTCAGGCTGCAACCCGGTTCCTCGAGCGCGAGCCCGATCCCTACGCGCATACGGTGCCGGAAGACGCGCCGATCGGCGCGGAGCTGATCCTGCCGCAGTTGTGCGGCGAGGCCGCATCCTCGCTGGGCGGCGTGGCGTTTCCGCGCCACCCGGCGCTGTTGCCGTTGCGGCAAGCGTGCCTGGTCAAGCTGGCGGCGGTGGCGACGTTGCCGAGCGGCCATCCGTTGCTGCACTCCTGGGAAGCCTGGGGGACGTCGCTGACCACCGCATGCCCTGATGACGACGGCAGCATCGGCATCAGTCCGGCGGCCACGGCCGCGTGTCGTGCGCACGCCGTGACACAGGGGAGCACGCCGCAGGTCGGGCGCGCCGACGCGTATCTGCAGGCGGCATCGCGGGCGACGCGCAGCGGCATCGAAGGTGTCGTTCCAAACGTCTGGCCGATCAATGTGTTCGAGCCATGCTGGTCGCTGTACACCTTGCATCTGGCCGGGCTGTTCGCGCATCCCGCGCTCGCCGAGGCGGTGCGCATGATCATCGCGCAGCTCGACGCCCGCCTCGGCGTGCGCGGTCTGGGCCCGGCCTTGCACTTCGCGGCCGATGCGGACGACACCGCCGTTGCGCTGTGCGGCCTGCGCCTTGCAGGCCGCGACCCGGCGGTCGATGCGTTACGCCATTTCGAACTCGGCGAGCTGTTCGTCACCTTCCCCGGCGAGCGCAATGCCTCGGTGTCGACCAACATCCATGCTCTGCATGCGTTGCGACTCTTGGGAAAGCCCGCCGTCGGCACCAGCGCCTACGTCGAGGCCAATCGCAACCCGCACGGTGTATGGGACAACGAAAAATGGCACGTTTCGTGGCTGTATCCCACCGCGCATGCGGTCGCTGCGCTGGCGCAAGGCAATCCCCACTGGCGCGACGAGCGCGCGCTCGCGGCGCTGCTGCAGGGGCAGCGCGACGACGGCGGCTGGGGCGCCGGTCGCGCGTCCACATTCGAGGAAACCGCCTATGCGCTGTTCGCGTTGTACGTGATGGACGGGAGCGAAGAGCCGACAGGGTGCCGGCGCATCGCGCAGGCGGTGGCGCGTGCGCTGGAGTGGATGCTCGCCCGCTATGCGGCGCATGCATTGCCGCAGACGCCGCTGTGGATCGGCAAGGAACTGTATTGCCCCACCCGGGTCGTGCGCGTGGCCGAACTCGCCGGGTTCTGGCTGGCGCTTCGTTGGGGGCCGCGCGTCCCGGCCGAGGGAGCAGGAGCGGCGCCATGATCCAGACCGAACGCGCGCTGCAGCAGGTGCTGGAGTGGGGGCATTCCCTGACCGGGTTCGCCGACGAGCATGCCGTGGAAGCCGTCAGGGGCGGTCAGTACATCCTGCAGTGCATCCACCCGAGCCTGCGCGACACCAGCGCCCGCACTGGCCGCGATCCGCAGGACGAAACGCTGATCGTGGCGTTCTATCGCGAGCTGGGGCTGCTGTTCTGGCTCGACGATTGTAACGATCTTGGTCTGATCGCGCCGGAGCAGCTCGCTGCGGTGGAGCAGGCGCTGGGGCAGGGCGTGCCGTGCGCGCTCCCCGGATTTGACGGCTGCGCTGTTCTGCGCGCTTCGCTGGCCGGGCTCGCCTACGATCCTCGCGATTATGCTCAGCTTCTTGACGATACCCGGTGCTACTGCGCGGTGCTGCGCGCAGGACACGCGCAGGCGGCAGGGACGGAACGCTGGTCCTACGCCGAGTACCTGCACAACGGCATCGATTCGATCGCCTACACGAACGTGTGTTGTTGCCTGTCGTTGCTGTGGGGGCTGGACATGGCCACCTTGCGCGCGCGTCCGGCGTTTCGCCACGTCCTGCGGCTCATCTGCACGATAGGGCGCCTGCAGAACGATCTGCATGGACGCGACAAGGACAGGTCGGCAGGCGAGGCCGACAACGCGGCCATCCTGCTGCTGCAGCGCTATCCGGCTATGCCTGCGGTGGAGTTCCTCAACGACGAGCTGGCCGGCCATACGCGCATGCTGCACCGGGTGATGGCGGAAGAACGCTTTCCAGCGCCGTGGGGACCGTTGATCGATGCCATGGCGGCCATCCGCGCGCAGTACTACCAGACCTCGACCAGCCGCTACCGCAGCGACGCTGCGGGGGAGGCCAGCATGCGCCGGCCTGAACGCGCGGGAGGCGGCGGCGTGCGCGCGCTGGCGTCGGTCCGATCCGACGCAACGCCGTCCCCCGATGCGACGGATGGAGCGAGCATGAGCGACACCGCCCTGAGCCGGCGCAAGGACGACCATCTGGACATCGTGCTGGACCGACGAACGGCGCCGGCCACGGTCGCCGCCGGCTGGGAGTACGTCCGTTTCGAACACTGCGCATTGCCCGAGTTGGACCTGACGCAGATCGATCTGCGCGCCTCGCTGCTGGGCAAGACCATGCGCGCGCCGCTGCTGATCAGCTCCATGACCGGCGGCATGTCCCGAGCCGAAGCCATCAACCGGCATCTGAGCGAGGCAGCGCAAGCTTTGGGGATTGCCATGTGCGTCGGTTCGCAGCGCGTGAGCCTGCAATCCCGCAACTCCCAGGGGCTGACACGCGCGCTGCGCCGCCTAGCCCCAGACATTCCCTTGCTGGCCAATATCGGCGGTCAAGGACTACACGACACGCCGGATCCGGACCGTCTTCGACACCGTGAGGTTCGCAATCCGCGGTGGATGCTGTGCCGGGAATGCCATCCAGGGCCGATCGAGCGATACCGGAGCTGATGGAACTGACGGCGCGGCTAGGAAGCATGCTGCGCTACCGGCAGGCGCCGAAGGTGCTGGCCCGATTTCTTGGCCACTGAACCGACTGAGACGCATGCGATCGTGCGCAAGCGTACCATCAGGATCGGCAAGCGGCTCAACGACCAGGTCATGCAGGAAACGTGGCGCGCAACGTCCCAAACGGATGACCGATGCCAGCTTGAGATGCGGCTTCCCGGAGATCGGCGCAAAGGGTTCGTCACCAGCACTGAAACGGCGCACGTTCGTAGCGCTGATCAACATTCGGCGCGAAATTTCGAGCTCGTCGTGGCCAGATGCAGCCGCGGGGGACGGGGAAAAAGGGGCGGTCGCTATTTCGCACCAGCAGCACCGATCAGCAAGCAATCGCAATCGTGCTCTTCACTCTCTCCAGGAAGTCGGATATCGCGGCTTTGGGGATGTGACGGTGATCTCGGACCGGGCCGAAATCCTAAACCGGCTGCCCTGCGCCATGCCTTAACCAACGACCCACATGATCGACTGGTTCATATTGCCATGAAGATCCAGCCCATGCAGCAGATCGCGGACCACATCGCACGATCCCGATCACGCACTTTTGAAGCGCTTCCAACCATCGACAGGGACATCAGAGCCGTGCGGTGGCGTCTGTGGCATGGGCGGGTCGGCCGCTCGATCCGCGACCTGGAGCAACTTCTCGGGTCCAAACTCAATTGAGCCAATATGCGACGAGAGCGGCGAGATGAACAGCGGCCAAGAAATTCCGGGCGAGCTTGTCGTAACTGGTGGCGATGCGGCGGAAGTCTTTGAGCCGGCAAAAGCAGCGCTCGATGACATTTCGACCTTTGTAGGCGCGTTTGTTGAAGCGATGAATGACGACGCGGTTGGATTTGTTGGGGAGACGGGCTTGGCGCCGCAACGAACAATTTCGCCGCGAAGGTTGTCGCCGTCATACTCTTTGTCAGCGAGGAGCGCACTCATGGGTGGCGCGAGCGCCAGGACATCGGGCGCCGCCGCGACATCGGCATCCTGGCCTGGCGTCAGATGCAGGACGACCGGCCGGCACAGCGGATGCTCAGCGATGGACCTTTGTCGTGCGGCCTCCGCGCGAGCGGCCGATTGCTTGCCCCCCCCCTTTTCCGCCGGAGCCACACCGTGAGCTTTAATCGAGGTCGAATCGATCGACAGCACAACCCTGTCTTCGCCAGGCTTGGCCAGCGCTTCGAACCTTGCGCATCATCGCCCGCGCTTGACCCCGCGGTTGAAGCGATTGCAGATGGTCGTGTAAGGGCCGTATTCACGCCGGCAGTCGCCCCATCGCGCACCCGACTGCAGCATGTGAATGATCCCGCTGATAATGCGCCGGTCGTCGTCCCGATCCGGCCCGTTAGTCCCGTCGCCAGATGAGGCTCGATAGGCCCCATTGCCGATCATTCAGCCAAAACAAACCCGTGCCCATTCTCTCGTCCCGAATCAAAAACTCGCAGGAGAGGGAATCACGTGGCGCTGTTTGGGTGCAGGCCCTGGGACAGCTTCGGTTGCGGCATTCTGCATAGCTTCGCTTCGTTCTCACAACATTGAGGACGTGCGGCCAAGTCTGCTCAGCTGTCGCTTGGCCTGGCTCGATCGACCGGCACCCCGCCGTCGCATCTTGAGGCTCTGCGGAGGTGCATTTACAAGGCATACCTCTTGACGCTGGCTTGCTGCGTTCTCTCGAACGATGCAAGCTGCGCGTTACTCAATCCCCGGGTCGGTTTCTATCGTCCATGGGCGCAGCTCGTCGACAACTGTCGGCTGACGAGCATCGACGCGCGACATCTCTGCGCCACGCAGGCCGGCAAAGGCGCTCGAGCACAGCGCCAAAGCCGATCCATACATCGGCGATCCGCCCTCTGAAATGTGACCGCGATCATCAACCGATGAGCATTGGATTGTCCGGATCCCCCCATGGATGCAGTCAGGTGGACGGTCGTGGCCAGCCGCCCCTCAGTGCAATTGACGGCAGTGCTCTTGGCCGACAAACGACGAGCAGAGTGGCATGTGATCTCCCGAAAGGTAGGGCGGTGGTCCATCACCAGGGTTTGTTAGAGCCAGTCCCGGCGAAGAGGGCGCAGTGACTGTCTCTGCGGCATACTCGTTGAGCTGGCGAGAGAAAGGTCTGAGGCAATGCCTCAGACGGGGCGGTTTTCGCTTCTGCTTTTCACAGGCTCCATTTTGGCCAGGCCGTCGTCGTATGAAATTTCCGTGTATGATCCACCGACGTCCTTGGCCGCGTCAAGCAGGTAGTCGAGCCTACCGGCCGTACCGAGCTTCTTGATGTCATTCTTGTCAACGCCGGCGAGGTCCATCATCTCCTTCCACACAGTTGATTCGTCGCAAGGCAGAATGCGGAAGGTGATGTCGCCTATCTTGGTGCGGTACTTCGCGAGCAGATCAATGTTGTTGCAGAAAATGAAATAGCTGCCTTTGGGGCTCAGCCTGCCATCCAGAACCTTTGCAGCCTGAGGTAGATACGCGAACGAATGCAGATATCCGGCAAGGACTGGGATCGTCGGTTCGCCTTCCTGCGCGATTGCAAGAACTTGTTCAATGGAATAGTCCGGAGGTCGTTTTTCGTCGGCGAGCTGGGCTTGGAACTTCAGCGCGATGTCACCCCGAAATCCAAATCGCCCCGACTTCGTTGTCTCGGTCTTAAGCACCGCATTCAGCAATCGCCCCTCCTTGTCCAACTGGCCAAGAGCGGTGTTGTCGATCGACGTCATGGAAGGCTCCTCATCAATCTGTCGTGTACATGCATGCCCAATGCGGCGTGCCCGCTAACGTTATGCAAGTTGCTTGCCGTGCGCCTATGTCTGTAGCGACGCACAGCGTAAGCGGCGGCTCGCGCCTGCATGAATACGTGCTGGCACCATCACGAGGTCTCGGCCGGATGAGGTCGGGACGCCGGAAAACCGCCTGTCTCAAACCCGACAGGTCGCAAATCGTACGGTTGCCGCCTGCAAAAGCAATTGATTTCAGCTGCATCCGGACTGGCATGGAATTTGCGAATTGTGCCTCGCGACACAAACTGAGAGCGAGCCAGAAATGATCAACCTAACGGATAGCGCCATCAACGCACTGAAGGCGGCAATCTCCTCGACAGCCCAGCCGGCAGGTGGTTTGCGGGTCATGGTCGAAGGCGGCGGTTGCCAAGGGTTCACATACAAAATGGGTCTTGCTCATGAGCCGGTCTCCGAGGAGCCCGTGTTCGAGCAAGACGGGATCAAAGTCTTCGTCGACAAGGCGAGTCGGGCGCATCTCAACGGCACCACGATCGATTTCGTGGTGTCGCTCGAAGGATCAGGGTTCCGCTTCGATAACCCAAATGCAAAATCGAGCTGCTCCTGCGGCAAATCGTTCAGCTGAGCCGCCTTCGGACCGTTCGCAATTGGAGGAGCATCGAACATGGGCCTGAAGGCTGAACGAACGAAGCAGTCTTCGAGTGCAGAGGCTTCCGATCGCGAGCGGATTGTCCGCGCCGTGCTCGATGCGATTCGGCCAAGCCTCAGGCGTGATCGTGGGGATTGTGAGCTCGTCGAAATCGAAGGCAACAAGATCATGGTCAGGCTCACCGGCGCCGGCATGTTATGCAAGCTTGCGGGAACGACGCTCGCGGCCATTCAGGCGCACCTGATCGAGCGGCTCGGCGAGTTCGTCCGCCTGATCCCGCTCCCCGCAGCTGCCAAAGTGGGGCCTTAAGTGCAGAGCGGACAGTCCGTGCGGCCGATCTACCTGGATAACAACGCGACGACCCGTGCACATCCTTTGGTGGTCGCGGCAATGCTGCCGTTCTTCTCTGGGCAATTCGGCAATGCGTCGTCCGGGCATGCATTCGGCATTGAGGTTGCGCCCGCATTGAAACAAGCGCGCCGGAAGCTGCAGGCCCTCGTTGGCGCGGCATTCGATCACGAGATCGTCTTCACCTCGGGGGCGACTGAATCCGACAACACCGCGATCCTGTCCGCGCTCGCCGTGCAGGAGGGACGGGACGAGATCGTCACTACGGCCGTTGAGCATCCAGCCGTGCTGTCCCTTGCCGAGGAGCTGGGCGGACGAGGAATCAAGACCCATGTCATTCCGGTCGATGCAAGCGGCCGATTGAACATCGAGGCTTATCGCAACGCATTGTCGAGGCGCACGTCAATCGCCTCGGTCATGTGGGCCAATAATGAGACCGGGACGATCTTTCCGGTGAAATCCCTCGCCAAGATGGCGCGCTCAGTTGGCGCGCTCTTTCACACCGATGCAGTCCAGGCGGTAGGGCGGATTCCGATTGACCTGAAGACTACGGACATCGACATGCTGTCGCTCTCCGGCCATAAGCTTTATGGTCCGAAGGGGATCGGGGCGTTGTATGTGCGCAAGGACATCAAATTTCGACCGCTGATCTTCGGCGGCGCACAGGAGCGGCATCGCCGCGCTGGCACCCACAACGTTCCGGGCATTATTGGGCTCGGCAAGGCGGCGGAACTCGCTGCGGCACGCCTCATAGAAGAGCAGATGCAGATTGGCGTGCTTCGCGACCGGCTGGAGCAAGGCATTCTCGCTCTCGGCTGTTGCATCGTGCTTGGTGATATCAAGAATCGCTTGCCAAATACGTCCAACATCGCATTCGAACATCTCGAAGCAGAGGCCATCGTCGACCACCTGAACCGCAACGGAATTGCCGTCTCGCTCGGTTCAGCCTGCGCGTCCGGCTCGATGGAGCCGTCCCATGTCCTGCGCGCGATGAGAGTACCACCGGCCTTTTTGCGCGGTGCGGTTCGCTTCTCGCTGTCGCGCGAGACGGCGCCGGATGAGATTGATCGTGTCCTGCAAGTCCTGGCGAACATCAATGCCAAACAGAGAGCCTCGTGGCGTGCGTGTCAGGAGCGCGCGGGCGAGAGCTCACAACTTGCGGAGCTCCTATGAAGGTCATGATTCGCCGTTCGCCCGAGACGGGGCTTTCGATTTATGTGCCCAAGAAGGATATTGAGGAGTCGATTGTCGAATGTGAGCACGAGACGCTGTGGGGTGGTTGGATTAGAATCGCGAACGGGTGGGTGCTCGACCTACCCGCGATGGCGAGTGACACTATCCTTCCAATTACTATCAATGCCAGGAAGCGCGGCGGCGAAGCAACCGAATGATGAATGCTGCGACTCCACAGAACCTCGCCAAACCAGCGGATGCGGAAGCTGTTCTTGGCGCAGCGGTCCGGCCTTTGCGAGGAAGGCCACATCATTCCCTGGCTTTGGCTTGACGTGATCGAAGGTTCAGCCGAACGTGCCGATGACTCCGGAAGCGGTCGAACCGTTCTTGGGAACCAAAATGGCGCCGACGCATGGTGCCAAACGCAATACTCGGCCTAGGCCAGCACTGTTGGGCCAGCGAGATGGCGTTGGCGGGGAGGCCTCGCGAGGGCCCATTGTGCTGACATCGCCAGCCCGGTCATTGCATTCCGCACATCTTCACAGCGTCAGGCGAATTACTGCAACTCCGCAAGGGTCAGTTTCGAGAGGATTGAATCTCGCGCCGGGCCAAGTCGTAGCTTGCAAATCGTGATGCAACGGTTCGCCATGAAAATCCTTGAAACAGTCAAACTGCGCGAAGACTAAGGTTGTAAATGGCACATGGTCTGACAAGGAGCGTCGACGAATCGCGAACTGGAAGGCCAACGTCCTCCGCTCCTGACGATGATCCCTATCTGTGGTTGGAACAAATCGAAGGCGCGCGGGCGCTGAACTTCGTCGAGCGGCAGAATAGCAGAACCCTGGAGGTGTTTGGCGGACCCGCAGCCGAACGAGACAGAGATGCGCTGACAGCGATTTACGACCGACCTGACAATATCCCCTATGTCAGCCGGCGCGGCGAGTATCTCTACAATCTGTGGACGGACGCCAATAATCCACGCGGCATCTGGCGGCGGACCACTCTGGAAGAGTATCGCAGGCTGAAGCCGTCCTGGGACATCCTGCTCGACCTCGATCAACTTGCCGTCAGCGAAGGCAAAGACTGGCTTCTGAACGCCACGGCCGCACCGCCTGGAATTCACTCGCGATGGATCTTGAGTCTATCGCGCGGCGGAAGCGATGCCGTCACTTGCGTGAATTCGACTCAGACACGAAGCTCTTCATCCACGATGGCGTTGTCTTGCCGGAAGCCAAAGGCAGCGGCGTATGGCTCGATTTTGATACCCTGGTCTTGTTAAGCTCCCATGGCGACGGCATGGCCGCGACCACCGGCTATGCGCGCACGGTGAGGCTGTGGCGGCGTGGTACGCATGTTGACAAAGCGGCAGTGAACTTTGAGACGAAGGCCGCTCATGTGTCAGTCGGTTGCAGTATTGACGACACTGTCGTGCCGCCCAGGATCTGGTTCCTCGATGCGACAGACGCCTCCAATTGCGTGGTCTGGCTGGGCGATGAAACGGGCGCCAAGACGAGACACGATTTGCCAAGTAACATCTGGATGCGGTCGCATCGCAACTGGCTCGCCCTGAAGCCGCACGCATCCTGGTCTGTAGCAGGGCAGACCTATGCCGCGGATACGGTGCTCGTCATCGCGCTGCGGGCATTCCTGGCGGGCAGCCGCCAGTTCGAGATTCTCTTCGAGCCGGGCCCGCGCCGTGCGCTGCAGAGCTTCTTTTGGAGTGCGGGCAAGCTTGTGCTTTGTCATCTTGACGAACTCCGCCCAGTCTTCGAGATCTGCACGCCATCCGATCATCGCTGGAACCGCGAGCAATTGGGCGGGCTTCCTGATCTTGGCGCCGTCGACATCTGGTCTCTCGATCGCGATCCGTCCGAGAGCAATGGCGATTGGCTGGCTCACGTCGAGGATCCGCTCACCCCGCCGTGCCTCATCCTGCGGGAGCGGGGCGTTGGCAGTCCCACCGTGCTGCCGAAGACGTTTACCACGGAGCACTGCGGCGTCACGCGGCACGAGGCCATCTCGATCGACGGTGAGCGAATTCCCTACCTACAGACCGGCCCGGTCAGACAGACCGGCAACACGCCAGTCCATCTGAGCGGATATGGCGGGTTTGGAATCTCCGTGAAACCGTATTACGATTCCGCGCTGGGTAAGCTTTGGCTTGACTGCGGCGGCACCACGGTTCAGGCAAATTTGCGCGGCGGCGGTGAGTTCGGCACGCGCTGGCACGACGCCGGCCGGCTGGCCGGCAAGAGATTGTCGCATGACGATTTCGCAGCCGTCGCCGCCGATCTCGTTAAGCGCGGCGTGACACAGGCCAAGCGGATCGGGGCCGAGAGTGGATCGAACGGTGGCATCCTCATTACCAACATGCTAACGCGATATCCTGGGCTCTTTGGCGCATTGTTCTGCACCGTCCCGCTGATCGACATGCGCCGCTACACCAAACTGCTCGCCGGGGCGAACTGGCTCGCCGAATATGGAGATCCCGACAACGCTGAGGATTGGGAGTGGCTGAAGACCTATTCTGCCTATCATGCCGCAAGACCCGGGCAGTCCTATCCACCGATCCTGATGGCGACCAGACGGCGGGACGATCGCGTCCATCCCGGACATGCGCGCAAAATGGCAGCGAAGCTGCAGGCGATGGGCTATGAGGCTTATTTCTACGAGCATGCCGCCGGCGGCAACGGCTATGGCAAGGACAACAGGGAGCACGCCGGCTTGTTGGCGCTGGGCCTGCGTTTCCTGAAAAGCAGGATCGGCTGGCTGGATACCGAGGACGTCAGCGTCGCAGGTAGTTGTTGGACGGTAGTTCGTGCGATGTCGACCGCGACGGCTGCAGCTTTACGAATCTGAGGCGTGCACACCCGTACGACCTATTCGAGATGCCTGCCAACTTTTGGACGCACGGTCCAATTCGTCGCCGTCGGGACCCTGGCCACGAGGCGTTTCTCTTCACCTGCCCGACAATGCGTCCGGAGTGTCAGGAAGGGGCCCGCGTGATCTTCACGACATAGGTCGGTAACGGGGGCTGCTTCTTGTCTGCATCTGGGAAGGATCGCCGGTTCAAGTTGTCCTTCAAAGCGTCCGAAACGTCTTTGGCGGATTGTGCTTTGAATACGCGTCACATTTCGGCGACAAGATCAACTTTCAACGAACAGCCGCTATGCTCTTTTCCCAAGGGCATAGATGAACCCGCGTACCCGCCCGTCGTAATAGCGCTGCCGGCGCTCTTGTGATCGCAATTCTGTCAGCTTTCCAACATGAGTTGATAAAACTGACATTCGATCAGGCGGTACCTAACTGCTTGAAGCGGACCGCAAAAATAGTTTGTGGCAGGTATGGCACGCCACTTGCTCTTGGCTTTTCAGAAACGACTCTGGGGATGCTTGCTGGAAGGATTCGGCTTGCGAAGAGAATTGAAAGAATGAGTACTTCAGCGCAATACCAGGTATCCTGTGGCGGCGGCGAGATCAGCGAGACCATGCAAGTCATGACTAAGCACAACAGCTGCGGTACGGTCGGTGGCAGCGGCAAGGGCAGGTGCGGATCTCAGGCGGGCATCGGCAATGTGCGGAAGGAGGTCTGGGAAAAGGTGAAGAACCATCCCTGCTACAGCGAGGAGGCGCACCACCATTATGCCCGGATGCATGTCGCGGTCGCACCGGCCTGCAATATCCAGTGCAATTACTGCAATCGTAAATACGATTGCGCCAACGAATCGCGCCCCGGCGTTGTCAGCGAGAAGTTGACGCCGGAGCAGGCCGCTAAGAAGGTGCTGGCGGTCGCTTCCGCCATCCCTCAGATGAGCGTGGTCGGCGTTGCTGGCCCTGGCGACCCCTTGGCGAATCCGGACAAGACATTCAAGACGTTCGAGCTCGTCAATAAACTCGCGCCAGATATCAAGCTGTGCCTCTCGACGAACGGTCTGGCGCTAGCTGATCATGTCGACACGATTGCAAGACTTAAGGTCGATCACGTGACGATCACGATCAACATGATCGATCCCGATATTGGCGCAAAGATCTATCCCTGGATCTTTTACCGCCACAAACGCTACACCGGCATTGAAGCTGCAAGCATCCTCAGCAATCGGCAGCTCCAGGGCCTGGAGATGCTCACCGCGCGCGGCATCCTGTGCAAAGTCAACTCGGTGATGATTCCCGGGATTAACGATCAGCATCTGGTTGAGGTTAACAAAGCCGTGAAGTCCCGCGGCGCCTTCCTGCATAACGTGATGCCGCTGATTACGTCACCCGAGCACGGCACCGTGTTCGGTCTCAGCGGGCAACGCGCCCCGACGGCACAGGAACTGACAGCATTGCAGGATAGCTGCGAAAGCGAGATGAACATGATGCGTCACTGTCGCCAGTGCCGCGCCGACGCCGTCGGACTGCTCGGGGAGGACCGCGGCGGCGAGTTCACCATTGAAAAGATCATGGCCATGGACATCAAATATGATGAACAGGCCCGAAAGGAGTATCAGGCCAAAGTCGAGAAGGCGCGCATTGCAAAGCTTGCGGCCAAGCAGGAGCAGCTTGCTGGGCTCGCCAGCGCGTCCAGCGAAATCAAGGTGCTGGTGGCGGTTGCAACCAAGGGCTCGGGCTTGATCAACCAGCACTTCGGTCATGCCAAGGAGTTTCAGATCTACGAGCTCTCAACTTCGGGCGCAAAATTCGTCGGCCATCGTCCTATTCATTCCTATTGCCAGGGCGGCCATGGCGAGGACAGCAAGCTCGAAATGGCCATCGATGCCATCAACGACTGCCATGCCGTGTTCGTGTCAAAGATCGGCGGCTGCCCGAAGGCCGAATTGATCAAGGCCGGAATCGAACCGGTCGATCAGTACGCCTGCGAGTTCATTGATGGCTCGGCGATCGCCTGGTTCAAACTCTATCTCAATAAAGTCAACGAGGGGAAGATTAAGCACGTTGAGCGGGTCGATCCGACGGCCCGCCGCAATGCGCTGATTTCCGCCGCCTGAGGATGGGTTCAGACAATGCCGTTCAAGATCATCGCCTCGCAATGCACGGGCTGTTCGGCGTGCGAAACGCAGTGTCCGAGCGTCGCTATTTCCGAGCGAGCCGGCGTTTTCCTGATCGATCCTGAGAAATGCACCGAGTGCGCCGCTTACTTTGATGAGCCGCAATGCGTGGCGATTTGCCCAGTTGATAGTACATGCGTGCTCGATCCGGCGCTGCCGCGTCACCAGGTTGCTTGATGGCCATGATGGATGTCACTACGACACTCGTTCAGAAACTCGGGCGGATGATGCTCCGCCTTCACGAGGCGCCGGCCGCGACTTTCCCCTTCTCAGTCCGGGTGGACGGCTCGCCCTGGTCGCAAACCTTTTCGCCAGTTGTCAAGCCATATTCTGGCGACGCGCCCGTCGGCGGGAGCGCGTCCAGCTATTCCTGTCGGCGCGAAGGCCCCTGTCTTGAGCGTCGAGGATCGATTTCGCCGATGGGCCCACGAAGAGCGGACCCGTCTTCCACGATATCAATCCAGTCACCTGCGGCCATCACTGATCAGGCGACATTCTTGCCCGAGGCCTTCTTCAGTTGGTCATCCGAGAGAGGGCGTCCTCACCGAGTCCTGTCTTGGTCGCACGGTGTCGAGCCCGCCGAGCATGATCCCAGGGCGACACGGCTATCCTATCACCCCGATGAAGGTGCAGAAAGTACACCTGCGCCACGCCAAGGCGTTCGCACCCGATCACGTGATGCGGAAACGAATTTCCTGCCGCCGGTGCGGTGGGCGCCAACGAGCCGGAATTCGGCTGCTATGAGAGCACCTCGTGTTGGTCTTCCTGTTCTCGCTCAACGCTTATTGCCGACTTGCAGATGCGTCTCGGGCAACTCGGAAAAGACGGCAGCTGTCGGGAGACTGCTGGGGCTTTTTCGCGCGGACAATGCTGGCGCCAAGGTGTTGTTGGACACGCTCGAGCGTATGGGCGGGACCGTGAGTGATGCTGTCCACAATGCCCTCGGTTGCCGGGGTAATCAGGTCGACTCTGTCGGCTGTGCGCATCCCGCGCTGAAGCACGCGGCTCGCGGCCGGCTAAAGCACGCCTCGCTCGATGACAGACACGCGTGCCGCGTCGATGGCTTCTTCAATATTAACCATGGGCTCACGGATAGTTATCTCGAGCATCTAGATTTTAGGCTGCGGGCATTGATGTTGCTGCACCGGCATCCCGACAGGCTCATGCAATCCGTAATCGGAAGCGCCGCCGTGCGGGAACGGAGGGAGTCGATCGAGGATCATGATAGGGCGGTTCGTAAGGCCGGGCGCCCGCGAGGCGCGGTACAGTTGAACCATGGAACGGTGACGGCAGCATGAGCAACATCGCCCGTGATAGTGACATCGTTGAGCTGACGGACGCCCCCTTCTTTGATTATGGTGACAACGTTCGGGCCAACCGCACCATCCGCAACGACGGCACCTATGTGGGCAAGGAGATCGGTGAGGTTCTGGTCAAGAAAGGCGAGCTTGGCTATGTCGTCTCGATCGGCACGTTCCTGCAACAATTTTATATTTATGGAGTCGAGTTCCTCACCTCCGGAAATCGTGTCGGCATGAAATGCAAGGAGCTCGATCTAGTCACGCCAAGCCACGAAGGCGAGGAGCCGTTCTCGCCAGGAGCGGCACCCCGATGATCGAACCAAGATCGCCAAAATACCGGTCAGGCCAACGTGTCAAGGCGGCAATCGATCTGCTCAACGACGGTTCCTTTCCGGGCGCGTCGGCGGAAGAGTGTCTGGTCAGCGTCGGATATATTGGTCAGATCGTCCAGGTCGGTCGCCATACGGAAGCGAACCTACCGATTTATATGGTCGACTTCGGCAAGCAGTTGGTGGTTGGCTGTCTCGAGGCAGAAATCTCTGCAGTCTAGGATATCGCGCAATGAACCCCGCAATCATCAGACGACATCATTCCGGATTACCTGCGCATCCATATCAACGCGGAGGTCGACGTCGCGCTGCTGCACCAGGATAGGACTGGGGCGGCATGGCAGCTGCTCCGCAAAGATCACCCCAAGGGCGTTTGGAAGTGGCATTCGACCCATCAACGGCTTGGCTTGGCGACAGCGGTTCTGAACAGGGTGCACGGTAGCGCAGCGGCAAATTGAGAGGTGGACACATGTCATTTGCCTATAAGCTGAATGAACACGTTCGCCATCAGCCTCAAGGTCCACAAGGGCGTACCGCAAATGATCCACCATCGCGCCCCTTAGGCATTCCGGCTTGCTCCCACAGGTGATATGCGCGGCGCTCGACGTCCTTCTGAGTCAGAGGACCTACCATTTGCGTGACTCCTAAGGAGACCCAAGGGCGGCTTAGGCTGGCCGCGTCCGAGCGTGTCAGTAGCACAGTTTAAGATGGTTTCTCTGAGTTTACCTTTGACAGGAGATTCACTTGGCTACGGATTCTTCACCTGAGATTTTGGATCAGCTGCTTGGTGGGGGCACTCGCAATGGGAACTTCGCGGGTCGATGCCGACCGCTTTGATTATGATGACGTGGCGCTCGGGGCGGGCTACACTGTCACATTTATAGGAAAGCTGCCATCCAACTCATTTTCAAAGAGAGCTTGAATCGTACGTAGCGTCATATTGTACGCTACCGATCGCGTAGAGTTGCGCTTCGGTTGCGGCATTTGGGACGACATTTATCGCGGACGTGTCGAGTTATGGACAGTACCGCCAATGGCATGAGTGATGCTTGTTGGAATGAACGAGACGTTAGACCGATCCCATCGACACATGTGCATTCGGCAGCCGTCCAATCCTGCTGGATTGGGGTGCTAAGGGGAGAGAGCCGTCGCATCTGTCGCGACCGTGCTTGCGACGGTGCCGTGTCGCGTTGATGGACGAAGAATCGAGAATGATGCATGAGCGAAACCGGCATGAGATGCAAATCAACGGTCCCCTCAAGATCTCCTTGGTCCAAACGCGGAGCGCGGAAGTGGACAATATAGAATCGATGACTCTACAGGAGCTGCGCTCCGCAATAGGTGGCGGCAGGGTCTTGGAGATAACTACGACAACGGGCTGTATCGTCCGATGTTCTTATTGCCCGCAGGACAAGTTTGCCGAACGGCAAAGAGCGATATCCGACGTGAAGCATCTTTCTCTCCAAGATTTCAAGCGATGTCTGGCGCGCGTACCAGCAGCTGTCGACATCAGCTTTTCCGGGTATTCGGAGCCTTGGCTCAATCCGGCTTGCACAGAAATGGTTGAGCATGCCTATGCGTGTGGCCATGGAATCCGGATTTCCACAACCCTGGTAGGAATGAACGGGCGGGATCTAAGACGCTTGCGTGCGCTGCAGTTCCGCGTTTTCCTGGTGCATGTTTTTGATGACGGCACGCACATGGATAGTGGTCTCGTCAGGCGCAACTATGTCGATTTGGTGCGCCAACTTGTCGACGCCGACGTTTCATCGTTGCTCTTCATAGTCATGGGCGAGGTGCATCCCGAACTTATCGGCATAATTCCTGACGAAGCGCTTGTTCGCTCGCGTCCGCCGCGCAGCAGGGCTGGCAACGGCGAGAAGATGGTTGGAGCGCGGCAGCCAATCGTTGGAGCACTGACATGTCCTGACGAACGGCAGTATCGTAATGTTCTTCTCCCAAACGGCGACGTTACTTTCTGCTGCATGGATTTTGAGCGACAACACGTTTTGGGCAACCTCCTCCGCGACAGGTACAAGGATCTCTTCCAAGGGGCAGCCTTTTGCAATATTGCCGATCGCATAAACGGAACGGACGGCTTTCTGCTTTGTCGATCGTGTGAATTCGCCGAACCAATGAAGCCGGAATGTTGATCTTTGAGAGAAGTTGAACTGCTCGAAGCGAATCGCGAGGCCTGGCAAGGACGGCCTCCCAGCTTATCACCACATCATCCGCGGGGACGACCCTGCCATGAACGGAGGGCCGCCATGGCCTGGAGCATTTTGTTGGTTGCCGGCCTGCTGGAGGTCGCCTGGGCAATCGGTCTCAAATACACCGAGGGCTTTACCAAGCCCGTTCCCGTGCTCACGCTCGCGGCCATGGCCGGCAGCGTGATCCTGCTCGGCCTTGCTCTAAAGACGCTGCCCATTGGAACTGCCTATGCGGTCTGGACCGGCATCGGTGCGGTCGGCACCGCAGCGCTTGGCATCATCCTGTTCGGAGAACCGGCCGCCGCGTTTCGCTTTGCCAGCATCGGACTGATCGTCGCCGGCATTGTCGGGCTGAAGCTCGTGTCCTGACGAAAACATCGAAAGCAGTGACCCCCACCAGGTCAGCGCCGTAAGGATCGCCGAGGCCGGCACGTGATTCTCCAGGCATAGACGATCGAGCTGGCCACGTTCCAGCGCCCCGGCGACGGCGCGGGGCCGATAATGGCGAGGAAGTCGCCAAAAAGCGAAATGCCGATGCAAGCCCTCCGGGCCGAGACCGTCTGGCCGCGACCTCTGCGTCGTGAAGCGAAAGCCCTGGTGCGGACGATACGCCAGCCTCTCATCAGCGTCCCATCGCCATGGCGACTGGCACAATAGCACCAGCGAAAACGGCACGAACAATTCGCTGCCGAGATCGCGGTACCAATAGAACAGCAACGAAACCCAGCTATGCGGCTGATGTCCGGGCGACCGCCAAGAAAGGTCCCTTGCCGGAGTTATACGATGCCTGATCTCCGGGGCAGCAGGGGAGACGATGCAGACCGGCAGATCGTGTTCGTTCGCTCCGAACTGCTTCCGGCCGTCCGGCGTTGGCACCATCAGGGACTGCCGACCAGTTCAACCCTCAGGGCGCGGCCAGGTGAGCTTGCGATCTCTGACTGAGCTCAGCTCCGCGCCTCGAATTACCGGCGCGACTTCATTGTGTGGTTGCAAAGAAGCTCGATCACCTAATCTCTTTCGCAGGAGCGTTCACTGAAATCATCGAACTGGCGGTGCCGGCGCGCGGCATTCGTTCCGTGTTCGACCTCAGACCCGCGGCTTGTTTGAACAATGACCGCTATTGTGAAGGGTTTTGGATGCCGGCCCCATGACGGTAGGGCGGCGTGCACGGGCCGGCGTCCGAAAGCCTCCAGGGGAGGAAACCGCGCATGGTGGGCGGGAATGGCGCGGCAGGCTCTATGCGGATTTGAGCGCCGCAGGCGAGTTGGCCGATTGAGTTCGAACCGATGCAGCGAACTGCGGGGCGGTGGCGCGGCGGGCGAATGAGTGGTTGGCGGCGTCCAACTCGCAGCATTGTCGGCGGATTGGCGACGATAGCAGAACATTTGGATGCACTCCGCCGTGGCCGTTCGATGAGCGCGGGCAAGATGATCGGTTTTGCAGAACCGCCGTTGTGTGGTCATGAGGTGTCAATCCTGATGGCGCGGGTTGGAGCGGCTGGCGAGTGGCGCGGTGTCTCGCCGCGCACGAAGACCTCGATGAGGATCATACGGCCGTCGCAGCATGGACACCGCGGCTTGTCGGCGTCGGCGATAGCCTCGGGCGCATCCTTACGTTTTTTGATGGCGAGCAGCTCGCGGGCGCGTGCGATGTTGCCGGCGCAAGCGCCCGCGCCAGCAGGCCGTAATGGCCGATGCGGTTAAAGCCCTTTGGCAGCACGTGGATGAGGAAGCGGCGGATGAACTCGTCGGCCGCCAGGATCATGATCTTCTGTCGTTCGCGGCCCTCGACGCGGTAATCCTTCCATCTGAAGGTGACACCGTGCTGGTCGAGGGCGATCAGGCGGCTGTTGGCGATGGCGACGCGGTGTGTATAGCGCGACAGATAGGCCAACACGGCCTCGGGACCGCCGAACGGACGCTCGGCATAGACCACCCATTCGGCGTTGCGCAGCGGTGCGAGTTGAGCCGCGAAGGCTTGCGCATCGCCAAGTGGCGTTTGATTGCCGAAGAAGTACAGGCCGTTTGATTGCCGAAGAAGTACAGGCGGCCGGCCTTGTGGGTCGCAATGAGCTTCCAGGAGCAGCCTGCGGTACAGGCGCCAGAGCACGCGCACCGGCTGAAAGAAGCCGGGACGGCACGATACCCAGCGCGTGCCGTCGGGCGAGATGCCACCGCCCGGCAGATCATGTGCACGTGCGGGTGATGGGTGAGCGCCGAACCCCAGGTGTGCAGCACGGAGGTGATGCCGATGCGGGCGGCCGAGGCTTTGAACAAGAGGTTGTAGATCACGGTCTTGTTCTGGTAGGCGATGTCGGCGATGGCTGCAGGCAGCGTGAACACCACGTGATAGTACGGCACCGGCAACAGCTCGGCCTCGCGGTCGGCAAGCCAATCCTTTGCAGCGGCGCCCTGGCACTTCGGGCAGTGCCGGTTGCGGCAGAAGTTGTAGGCCATCGTGGTATAGGCGCAGTCCTCGCAGCCCGCAACATGGCCGCCGACGGCTGCCGTGCGGCAGTTCTCGATCGCCGACATCACCTTCAACTGGTCAAGGCTGACATGACCGGCATGGGCTTGTCGCCATGCCGGTCCACGGTCGCGGAAGATATCCACGACCTCCAAAGCCGGGCGCGACACAAGCGCCTCAGCGTCAGCCGGGCGGCCGGATCACCTTGAGCTTGATCGCGATGTGTTCCAGCGGGCTCATGACCTGGCTGATCGTCTTGGTGGCGACACGGGTGTAAAGCGCCGTCGTGTCGAGCTTGGCGTGACCGAGCAGCACCTGGATGACGCGCACGTCGATCTTTTGCTCGAGCAGGTGGGTGGCAAAGCTGTGCCGCAAGGTGTGCCGGGAGACGCGCTTGTTGATCTCCGCCATCTGGGCCGCAGCGTGACAGGCGCGATTGAGCTGGCGCGTGGTCGTCGGCTGGGCCGGATCGCGGCCGGGAACAGCCAGCCCTGCGGCCGCGCCGCCTTCGACCAGGTCCGCAGCAGATCGAGCAAGTAGTGGGAGAGCATGACGTTGCGGTCCTTGCCGCCTTTGCCTTGCTCGACGCGGAAGATCATGCGCTGGCTGTCGATGTCGGAGATCTTGAGCGAGACCACTTCGGTGGCGCGCAGGCCGGCGCCATAGGCCACGCTCAGCGCCGCCTTGTACTTGAGTCCGGGCGCAGCATCGAGCAGCCGCGCCACCACCACCGGCAGCTTGCGCGGCTCGTGAATGATATGCGTATGCTCGACGATGTCGTGGCGCTTCAGCGTGACCCGAAAGAAGAACCGCAGCGTCGAGACGGTCTGGCTGATGGTCGGAACTCCAACGCCGCTCGCGGTCAGATGCAGCTGATAGCGGCGCACGTCCTCGAAGGTCGCCGTATCCGGTGAACGCCCGAGGAACGCAGCGAAGTTCTTGACCCGTTGTACGTAGTCATGTTGGGTCTTCGGCTCATGTCTTCGATCATGCGCCGGCGCAACGGATTGCTTGCCTCGTCGGTCATGGGGATGCTCCTGTTTTGAGTGAAGGTTGCGACCCCCTCATCTCAAGACAGCACGCCCCGTCGCGCTATCCTCTCAGCCGCGCTGCCAACGTAGTGCCCTACCGCGCGAGCGGTTTAGTCCTCTGTCGCGTAGACGACATCGCGATCGAAAAACGCAGGGAGCTTGCATCGTGCCCGTTGGCACAGAGTCTGCACACCACCAGGGCATGGGAGCGACGCTGCGAGTTCAGTGGCTCACGGTTCGTTCTGGAAGGCGGGCACTTCGTGTTCGGGAGGTGACATGCGATCTGACATTCTTGTTCCGACTGCCGCAGCAGTCGCGCTCGTCGCATGCGGTGTTGCTCATTCAGCGGATCTCCAGCCAGTCGTCAGCGAGCCATGCTGTTTCCAACCGCACGAACAGCTGCATTGTCTTGTGTGGCATTGTTGTGATTGGCGCCTGCAAGGCAGATCCACACGTCTTTGTCACCGAAACCGCACGTGTGGTATTAGGCTTCTTACTCGCCCGGAAAAATGCTGGCTATGTCGGAGCAGCCCTGGCTTGAACGGCAATCGCGGCCGATATCGCAAACAGCAGCGAAGTCCGGGAAGGGACCTATGCGGCGTTCCCGCGGCAAAGGGTGCAATTCGACTACCGTCGTTTCGATGGGCCCCTCGGAGCGGGCGTTGCGCAAGCGCTCACACCTGCTGCTTGGTCCCTCAGATTTGACTGCGAGTGTATGAGTTTTGGCATGACAGCATCTGGCGACCTCTGGAAATTAAGCTGTGAGCTCTGGGCATGTCCAAAACTGAAAGTTAGAGTCGAATGGAGTGCAGGTAGGCTGCATCCCGAGCCACATTCGTGTTGCCTACCTTGCCCAGGGGTGCCTTGAATGCCACAAGCCTTCTTTCTTCCGCTCGACCTGTACCTGGCGGAATCTGATTGTTGTTTCCGTGCCACGCCTTTGTCTTGTTTAGGCTCTGGAGAGCCCGCCATTCTTCTGGCGTAAGTGCGGCACTCTCTCGAACTCAAGAGGCGCGGATTGCGAGTCCATGGTTCCCAAGAACTACGCCGAGAACGATGGCGTTCCTGCGGAGCTCGCGATTTTCGGTCTTGCGAATTTTCCGCTTACGAGAGCTTCAGACCGTCTTACTCGTTTGAGCATGGTTGGGCGGCCGTGGTAAGCTTGCTCACTCCCGGTCGACGCATTTATTCTGGTGTGGGGAATGCCGCTCAAGCAAATGTGCATTCGTGTCGTCAGAACAGCTGGCTGGTCGACCACCTAAGCAAATGCACTTTCGATATAGCCAAGGTACGGCAAAGCTGCCCGCCCACACGCCCAGTCCGGCACGTTCGGCTGCGCCTTGCGCATGGTCGTACCGTCTCCTGGGGTATCGCTCGAGCGCGAGACCGTTACGCACCAACCATTCTCCGAGATCGATGCCATCAACTGAACAGGTCGCCATCGTCCCATCCTCCAGAAGGCAACTGACTTCGCGCTCTGCAATGAAGCTTTCAAGATCGCTCGCGGCCCTGAGGCCACATCGATATGGATTGCCGTTGAAATATCGGCACGTTTGAGTCTCGTCCGGCGCGTCGATGCCCCAGAGCTGAACGCTTGTCCCGTGAATTTCAAGGGTGTCGGCGCTGATGACCTTTGCCGGTTCCGTCAATTCGCGGGCAAACACGATGCTGCACAGTGCGAGCATGGTCAACACCACGATCAATCCATACATGGCGATCTTCTTTGCCGAACTGCGAACATTCCGGCCGAGTGCAGCAGAGCATGGGGGACCGCCGAACGGCGCTCCATCGCGCCTGAGCTTAGGAGGGTGCTAATGTTGCATGGGTAAGCTCGTTCGACGGATGACTCCCCCTGTATCAGCAGCGCAAGACGCCCCTCGTGTCCAACCTCGCCCCCGATGCTCTGCGACCAGGCTGCAGCGCTGGCCGTATCCCGCCATTCCTCCACGCCCTTGCGGCAGTTCGCCTTGGCCGCATCACGCACCAGCAGGTCGAACTCGGTCGTGCGCGTCCGCTCACAAGCGAACTGGCCGGCGCAGACGGGCGGCGACAAGTCGGCGAGATATGAATTCCTGGTCGCCTTGTGCGGAATGCGCATAAGCTCGGCCCCCTCGCTGCCACGGATAGTTCGCCCGGGATCGCTGCAGCCGGCTGCTATCGGCGAAAGCATACGCATCTCTTGAGCAAAACTGGGGACATGACGGCCATCGTTGCTATCGACAGCAACATGCCTTCTAGAAGCGGTGGGCGACAGATCCTCGCACTCACGCCGCCCAACTTGTTTCGCGAGCGCCAGCGCAGCAAGATCAGCCAGCGGCCCGGCCAAGGCCACAACTGCATAGGAAACCGCGAACGATGCGACGTTACTGAGGTTGGCGGCGCCGAAGCCCGCGCCATAGAGCTCCCAAAACGCGCCCCAGACAACGATACCGGATTGATACGCAGTCGAGAGCGCAAGCGCCTTATGTACTGCAGACCGCGATAGGCGGCGTTGGATGGAATGAGCCGGTTGGCGAGCGCCTGGATCGCAAACAGCGTCACTAGAAGCGTCGTGACATTCATACCATATTGCGGCAGGTCGGTCGGAACAAAGAGGACGCCTGGCAGCAAGAGGCCGAACGCAAGACCAAAGGCAGCCGGCGCGGCGCCGAACAACAGGAACAGCGTCGAGCCCTGGACGAAGTGCAGTTCGGAGACTCCAACCGCAAAGTGCGGCAGGATTTCGAGAAACGTGAACACAAGGGCCGTCGCGTCGATGGCTTGCATAGCAAACGACAGAGCGCCCCGCTCGCGTATGGCCTCGACCACAATCTTGGCGACGACGCAGCCCATCGCAATGCCTGTCGCGCAGCTCAATACGAGCTTGGCGCCTGTTACTATTCCCGCTTCGATATGCACGGTCTCAACTCCTTTCCGCCGTTGTACTCGGGCGTCGGCTCAAGAATTTGCCGGACGATCGTTTGGCTGTCGGTTGGAAACGGCACTTCACCTTCGCCACCCTCAGTCCACTGGTAACGTCCTGTTTTCGCCAGATCGGACCGGGTGTGCACTCCGCCTTCGCTCGGTCAATGAGACATTTCATAGCAATAGCTATGCCAGCGCCGCTGACGCGGCTAAGGCTCTGATTGCGGCTTGAAAATTCCGCCGCGCGCGAGAGTCACCGTCTTCTGTAGCCGACATGCTCTGGAGGAAGTTGAACACACACACTGCGGCCAGTTTTTTGGTCACCTGTGCCGTTTCAAACAATCATTGTTGCTCGCCCATTGAAGCGGAAATCCTGAGGCCGCTGGCGCGAAGATACCGGTTCGTCATCAATCTTGCTCGACGTTGTTCGAGGGACGGCGTCTAGGGCGCAGCCAAATGTTTGGCGGCCGGTGTCGTCGAATTCCTCGAAGAGCTTGCTGGGCCGTTCGATTGACCTTGCGGCGAAGCATGCACGAACATGGAAATGGCGGCCACCGATCCAAACTGTGGAGCCCCATTTGCTGGATCTCAGCATCATCTCTCAGCGACGCTCCCGGCAAATTCCGCTGCATCATCTGCGACGAAGTTCTGGACGTATTTCCAGGGGAGCGCTATCGCGTCGCTGTGGCGCCAAACCGGATGCAAATGTGAACATGGATCAACTTACGCCCGGTAGGCCTGCCGTCTCCGGACACACGGCGGTCGCCTCGATGCTGCGCATTGCGGGCAGTCATGCTGGCGGTCGTATCAACCCGTCGGCTCTGGAAATCGGAACGCTGGTGTCCTCGATGCCGGTCGCTTTCCGCATTCATGCGGGCCTTGTCGTGATCTTCCGTTATGGCCTTGTAGTGCTCATCCGGTAGTCGCCCTCGGAAGAAAGCGCTCTGATCGAAACCCTGATATCCCGGGTCATCGGTGAACTCAGCTCCTACGAGGAGGAGAGCGCGCAGGCGCAGCTCTGCGACGACCAGAGCGCCGAGGTCATCCTGCGGGGCGGACGGATTTGTCTCAGAGACTTTAGCGACGATCGGCTGCTGCTAATCGCCGATACGTTAGCCCAAGAGCACGGCGCTGGAGCGAGGTGAGCGCCGCATCGCCGCGGTATTCGACGTGATCGAACCCTTTGCACGCGAACTAGCCGAGCACGGCCGGACGCCGCGGAGCCGCAAGGGCATTCTCGAACTGATCGGCAATGCGCTCCTGGTTCAGCAGCGCGTGGCGGGCCGCGTCGCCATTGCCGAAGCCCGACGCACTCTGGGAGAAGCCGGAACTCGAGCGGCTCTATGCGCGCCTGAAAGACGAATACGAATTTCAGGAGCGTCTTGAGATGCTTGAGCGCAAGCTGTCGGCCATCTCCGGAACGGCTAACGCACTGACGGACATCATCGCCACACGGCGCTCGCTGCGTCTTGAGTGGGTTATAGTCGTGCTGATCGTGATAGAAGTTGCGATCGGATGCTTTCGGATTATTACAGCAGCTCACTGAGTGCGGCTGGCCGCAGCGCGTCGTGGGGTTGAGCGGGCCTACTGACCGACTTGGGCGGCATTGACGTGGTACGCGCCGTTCGGCCGCACTCAGCTGCGGATTCCGGCTGTGTCTTCGCCGTGCTCGTGGACGCGAGGTTCGGCGAAATCCCGGTGCGGCTCGCGAAAACAGCGAATAGCCGAGGCGAGTTCGTTTCCCCGGCGATCGAGCAAGGATAGGGCGTGTATGGCAGACGCGCGGCGGAGCGTTGATGTCGACGATCCAGCGCTACCCAAGAAGGCCCTTTTGCCCAATTTGCAGCGGGCCGCCACTCAAGTTGTCTGCTATTCTCGACCTAGTCGCGGCATAGTTGCCAGGCCTTCCCCCGCCGCCCCCATGGCGCAGCCAGCGACTACCGAAAAACAAGGACGGTCGATTTCACCAGGACGCCTCACTGGGTTGAGCGACTGCCTTTCGCCGCTTTGCCACATCGCCGCGGCTCGGTCGACGTGTCCTGCCGCGATTTCCCTGGCGTGGCTGTTAGCGAACGGTTCCATGATCCGCCAGCGCGCAAACGCGCGCTGCAACTGAACATGAAAGCTCAGAACTGCGGATCTCGTCCTCGCTAACGCGAAGGCGCCGAGCTGAACGCGGCCGGGGACTGCGACCGGGCGTGCATAGCGGCTCCGCGTCAGCGATAAACACTAACGGGATGACAAAGGAACTAGGCCGCGAATTTCGACGCGGCTTTGAGCTCGCAAGCCGGCGCCGAGAGTTTCTAACGTCCCCATCCGCTCTGGACATTCCATCTGCAGGACTGTCCGTCAAAGCGCCTGGACACTCGCCCTCGGCAGCTCCTCTCAAATCCGCTTCCGAACCGACCCCGGCATGGCGATCCTTCGCTGGCTCGTTCAGGAGCCCGGCGAGCCTGAGGCCTTCAAGGGCTTCTTCGAGCCGCTGCTCGCGAATGATTGCGACCAGCAGCGAAACGGCCTCCTCCCGATCGACGGTGAAGCAGACGTCAGGCCCTCGCGAAACTAACAGGTCCAGCAAGGTCGGAAGGTCAGCATCGTGGTGTCGTAAGGCCGAGACCACATCATTCGCGAGATAGGTCGCCGAATCAGCATTCGGCGGCGGATCAAAGTCCAAGTCGACTTTGGCGGGCTTCTCGATCGCAGGTCGTATCAACTCGCCCTTCCGTCTTGCATCCATGGAGAGCATGAACACCGCATCCGCGAGGTTCTCGCGCGGCAAGCTTCTCAGTTCGGCTATGAGGGCCTGGATGTCGCCGACCGAACTCTCACGGCGTGCCTCTGCTCGCCGCGCGTTAGCGCGGCTGCCCTGCTCTTTTGTAATCGAACCATCGTCATGCTCTCCGGCCGACCATATATCCCGGCGATACAGGCGAATGAAGTGCAAACTTACGTGCTGCATGCGCGCAGCCCGCCTGACGAACGCGCAGCCGGCGGTCGCGCGAAGGAGTCACAAAGCGCTAATTTCGTGATCCGCTCGTGCTTGTCTGTCTACAAGGCGCTCGATGGCACGATCGTCGGGTCGGCGGCTATGGCGAAGCGAAGTCCTGCTTCCAGCGTTCCGTTTGTAGGTCATAGGCAGCGTCGCGAGGCAGTGGCGGCAGGCGGATCGCCGCGAACTCGAAACCGGCCAGATGTTGGGGGGGAGGCGTCAAGCACCAGAAAGCGGCGCTCATCACCGGAAGCAGGAACAACGTGATCATCATTAGAGGCCATAATAAGATGCACGTAATTTGGGCTGCTTTACTCGTCGTCGTGGACGGTGAGTTCGTCTTCGAGGTGTTCAAAGGGGCCGTTGTTAACCATGGCATCAGCCTCGGCCTCGGCGTTGGTCTTCATGTGGAAGGGCACGGCCAGCGAGGGCGAGGGCGCCGCGTCCACAACGGGGTTGTCACTTGACCGTTGCCGTGACGTCCACGTCGGTGTTCAGCTCGATCTAGTCGTCCACCTTGGGCGCGACGTGCGGCGAGCTGTGCAGCTCCATGTCCCCAGGCTCCACAATGTGGTTGACGAGGTTGACAACGAGCGCGTCCACGCTCCGGTCGTCCTGGGCTTGGAGGCCAATAGCGTGCACAAAGCCTTCCTTGCTCAGCAGGCAACGCCCAAGGCGACGGCGCTGTTCGTTGGTTCGTTCCATGATCTCTTGTGTCAGTCTGTTCGGCATACGGTTCTCCTAGGGTTGTTACACTTGTTCCGTGATGATAGGCACCGGCACAAACACCGCGCACGGCTCGCGGTGTTCAGGAAGGATGTAGTAGATGTGGCCGCCTTCCACAGGCAAGCGCATCACTGCTGCCCCAGGGAAGACAGGCGCCGCTACGGTGAAGAGAACCAGGAGCGATCGACAGATCCGAGATGGACGACCTGATCCAGCCAATGCGTTGCCCCTGTTTCGGATCCGCTCGCTTTGACTACGCGGAACCTGGCAAGGGCCCGCCCGGTAGATGGAAAGGTCGGGACTCGATTGAATCAGGTGAAATCTCAACTTGGCGCGTGATCTCGTTGTATCGCGAGAACGCCGCGGCCTGCCCATCAGCCCCTACCCCGAAGCTTTAACCAAATTTGAATAGCACACCGTAACCGCCACGTGGGTAGCTCCACTCGATATCACCACTTTCTTCGCAGATCACCCGGCAGGTGCCGCACTCGACACACCCGTCGACTGCCACCTCAACATGACCTTTATCGCTGAGCTCGTAGCAACGTGCAGGGCAGGCCTTCAGCATCGATAAGAGCCGTGAGGATGGTGTGGTGTGCGGCCGCACCTTGATATGGGCGCGGCCGGAATCAACGAGATAGCGGTTGTAGAATAGTTTGTCCTCGACACGTCGGGATGGCTCGCTCGGCATTGTTTCTGGCTCCGTCGTTCGTCGTTGTCTTTGGTTTGTGATCACCGCCAGGCCCGGGCGATGCGCAGGGCATCGCTGAACACACCACTCCACGACCGCGCCTTGATGAACGAGCTCAGCATCAGCTTCTCTTTCTCAAGCTTTGGTGTGCCGTCGACGCGCAGGTAATCCTGCATCGCCTTGGAGAAGAGCTGCGGATATGTGAGAAAGAAGTTCTGCGAGTGGGTATGCATCAGTGCCGGCATATCCTTGTACTTCTTCAGGTCCTTTATCACGAAGGAATCATTCAGCAGTTTTTTGTAAAGCGAAAGATTTTTGGCCGTCATCGGATCATTTCGCGATTTAATAAGGCAGATCGCTTCCGCGGCGATACGGCCCGACGTCATCGCCAGATTGGACCCCTCGCGATGGATGGCGTTGTTGAGCTGGGCGGCGTCTCCGACAACAACCCAGCCCTCACCACAAAGCTGCGGGATCGCCTTGTATCCACCTTCGGGGATCAAATGCGCGGAGTATTCCTTTACTTCCGAACCCTCGATCAACGGCGCGACGGACGGGTGACGCTTGAAGCCCTCGAGCAGGCCGTAAGGCGTCTCGCCGGTACGCTGGAAGTCGGCAACAAGACAGCCGATACCGAGCGAGATGCATTCCTTGTTGGAGTAGATGAAGCCCATACCGGTCATGCCGCGGGAGATGGTTCCGGCGGCTTCGATGACGAGCCCCTCGTCGCCTTTGAGATTGAAGCGAGCATCGATTGTCTCGCGCGACAGGAAATGCATCTCCTTGACCGCGAGTGCGACCTTGTCCGGTTTCGGCCGCCCTCTTAAGCCTGCACCCGTCCCGAGCACTCCGTTCACCCCCTCGGCCAGCACGACGACATCTGCGTGGATTTCACCGCCATCTCGGTCTGTGCGCACCCCGACGACCCTCCCGTGGGAATCCTGGAGGAGCTCGGTCACCGTGGTCTCGCACAGCACCGTGGCGCCGGCCTCGCGGACCTTCTGGGAAAACCATTTATCGAACTGGGCACGGATGATGGTGTAGCGGTTCGGCTTCTCCTCGTTGAAATCATCGGAGCGATAGTGAATCCCGGTGTGCGAACGCTCGTCCACGATCCAGAAGCGTTGCTCGACGAGATGCCGTTCAAGTGGTGCATCTTCTCGGAAATTCGGGATCAGCTTCTCCAGCATATCGGCATAGAGGATGGCGCCTTGCACGTTCTTCGAGCCCGAATACTCGCCGCGCTCCAGCTGCAGCACTTTTAGGCCCCGCTCGGCCATGGTCAGCGCTGCCGCATTCCCGCCCATGCCAGCACCGACGACGATCGCGTCGAATCTTTCCTCGATCATAACAAGCTTCCCTAACCAGCGATGCGGTCGTGCGAGTGCAGCGATAGCTGCGCGCGGAATGCAGACGTCAATGCGGGCAACAGTCGAATGGCGTCCGTGACGATGCCGATATGGGCGAAGTCGAAGATCGGAGCGTTCTTGTCGGTGTTGATGGCAACGATGAGGTCGCCCCCCTCCACGCCAACACGATGCTGGATCGCGCCGGAAATACCGGCCGCCATATAGAGCTTTGGCCGAATGGTTTTCCCGGTCTGGCCGATTTGTCGGTCCGAGGTGACCCAGCCCTTCTGGACCAGCGGCCGCGAGCAGCCATACTCGGCGCCAAGCACGTCCGCGAGTTGCTGTACCAGTTGGAAGTTCTCAGGCGACCCCAGACCGAGCCCTCCAGCGACGACCACGTCGGCATAGGCAAGGTTGGACTTTGTCGAATCGCGGTCTGGCAGAAACGACAGCACTTTTGTGACGATATCTTCCTCTACAAGCCCGAGTGGATGCGAGATGACGCGCCAGACCGCACCGGTCACGCGCTCGGGCATCGGCATCACGCGCGGACGGATTGTTGCCATCTGTGGACGATAGTTCAGTGTGTAGATCGTGCACAATAATGAGCCGCCAAACGTCGGCCGCGTCGCTGCAAGCGAGCCGTCGGTATCGACATCGAGCTCGGTGCAGTCGGCAGTTAGGCCGGTGAGCAGTGTGGTGGCCACTGAGCCAGCGAGATCGCGGCCGAGTGTAGTTGCCCCTAGGAGTAGGATTTCCGGCTTGTACGTATTGACCAGCTCTGACAGGGCCTTGGTGTAGGATTCATTGCGATAATCGGCTAACAGATCATCCGCGACGATATAGGCGAGGTCTGCGCCGTAGCAGAAGGATTCGGCGACCGCCTGCTGCGTTGTCTCCCCGATCGGGCCGATGACAACCGCGGCGAGGTCAACGTTGAGCTTGTCGGCGAGCCGGCGGCCGGCACCCATCAGCTCCCAGGAAACGGGATGCACTATGCCACGTTCCTGCTCGATGAAGACCCAGACGTGCTTATACGCCTTGAATCGTTCGGGCAGCTCCCTCTTGGTCGCCGCGCGACCACCACCCGCGGCCGGAGCTGCGCTTTTGGGTGCGGTGCTCATCATCTGTACTCCCATCCGTGTTCAGTAGCGGCTCGTCAGGAAGCGTGCTCCGCCTCCAGCTTTGAATTCGCGCGTGAAGATTGCTTCAATTAAGAGTTCGGCCGCGTGCCCGCCGCCCTCTTTTCAACACCGCCTGGCAGCAGCGCGGGGCCGAGACACCCATTGCTGGACGTTTGTCGACGAGCCCGGAAGCACGCGCTTGGGCGTTCTTCCCCGCTTCGGCAATGGAACTAGTGAGGCACGCAACCGCGCGGTCACGCGAGCCATCGATTGGTCCCCCTCATCTTCGAGATGCAAGCGAGTTCGAACAGATCGAGGACGTGCCGGCGGCTCGGCTGGTGCCACTGTCGGCCGCGAGCTTGCCGGTGAAAACGCGATCCATTACTCTGAATGCCCTCGCAATCTTGCCGATTGCAGCGACACGCCCGCAACTCTTGGCGAAGGCACGAGGGCCGGCGATGAAGCCGCCCATCAACGGCGCCGCGCGACCGGCGCTGGAGAGCAAGGGCTCCCCCCGGGAAACCTCGGCCATAGATCGGCCAAGGGGAGTGATTTCGTCGACGAATTGTTGGCGCGGATCAAGCGCAGCTTTCAGCTCAGCCAGGCCGGAATATGCAACCATAGCTTTGGCGTCGCGACGCATCATAATGCCGACAGGCAGCGCGCGCGAAACTGCGCGTGTTCCAAAACAAACTCGATCCTGACCAAGATGTGCATTCGCTTCTCCAGACTAGCTGAGCATATGTCAGCAATTGTCGTACCAATTGCGCAGACGATGAAAACTGACCGCCAATACAGACTCTTACTGAAGGAAATCGGATTGGCAGCCTCTCGAACGTTCGACAACCGTGCTGGACCCGTGTCCGGAATGCGACAGAAGACATTCATCCGAATCTTGCTGCGCTTTCCTCACCAACATGCGCTCACCGCTGCCGGCGTTCCATTGCAGGAGATAGGTGCACCATGAGCACCAGCTTGAAACGAGGGAAATATCAGGGCTGAGCGGTGATCACCTTCAGGAGCCGAGTGTCCAAGCTGCGGATCCGCGAGGCCGTAACTGCAAGTTTCATTTAACTTCGACGCCATGGGAGGTTGGCAGGTTCTCCGAACCTTCACACTCCAGAGCACGGGATACAAACTCAATTCACTCAAAGCAACTGAGCTGCACCAATGCTGGATGCTTGTTCGATTGTGGTGCGGCCGCATCCTTCAGAACCTTGAATACGCGCTGTTCGATCGGGGAGGACGTGACGAAGTCGGCATAGGCGCGCTCAAGCGTGGCCTTGCAACGCGAGGCGATCTCAGGATCGGATACACCGGTAAACTCCTGGCCCGCGAGATATTGACCCATGCGACGCAGGATGTGAAGCCGCGCCACGTCGATGATTTTCGCATCGTACTCGACGCCGAGCAGTGCAAAAAACTCCTCTGCCGCCGAGGCCTTGCTCAATTGCGAAAGGATCCCGTCCGTCGTCATTCTCAACCTCCATTAGATCCGCGTCCAGAAACCGTCCTGGCTCGAATGTTCCAACCTGATCGCGCGACGCGCATGGCTGACCACCTGATAGCCCTCGGTTGACGAGCGATCTTTCGTGAATGTCGCGCCAGATCGCCACCACCGTTTCCTGGGAAACCGGGCCTTTGTGCTCGATGGCATGCTTGCTGACGCGCGCGAGAATGGTTTCGGTTTGCTCGGCGGTGACCGAAAACTGTAGCTCGGACAAGAGCGAAGTGATAGCGGCAAGGCCTGAATGCTTGCCGACCACAATGCGGGGGAGCGGCCGAGCAACCCCGGGTCCAGCGCTTGGTAGTGGGGCCGGTCTTTTAAGAGCCCATCGACGTGGATGCAGAATTCATGGGTAAAGACATGCTCGCCGACAACCGCCTTGCTGGGCGGAATGTTGCGGCACGCTGCGGCTGCAGCGGCGGCCGCGAGTTTTTCCAGTTCGGATAGCAGCACGCCGGTGTCACGGCCGTAGAGCTGCCTAAGTGCGACGGCAACTTCCTCCAGCGGCGCATTGCGGGCTCGCTGGCGCAGTCCAATGGCCGTCACAGAGGCGTGCGTCGCACCGGCCTTGATCGGCGCCAGCGTATTAGCCGTCGCCAGCCCAAGATCGTCATGGCCGTGGAACTCGAGCTCGAGATCGGTGCTGGCGCGCAGTGCGGCCAGGAGTGCGAAGGACGCGTCGGGATCGAGCACGCTCAGCGTATCTGCGACACGAAAGCGCCGCACGCCGGCCACGTTGGCGATTGCGATCAGGTCGGTCAGGAAGTTGACATCGGCACGCGAGGAGTCTTCGCCACCCACCGCGAGTCCCTTGTTGCGAGCATAGGCCACGACGCGCTTCACCCGCTAAAGCGCGGCCAAGCGGCCGCCACCGAGTTTCGCCGCAATCTGAACGTCGGACGTGGAATCGATAGGCTGACCATCGAAACACCAGCCTCGATCGCCGCATCGATGTCCGCGGGTTTCATCCGGTACCAGCCGATGATCGTGGCCGCAAGGCCCGCTTCGGCGACCGCTCGGATCGCGGTAATCTCTTCCTGACCCATCGCCGGCGTGCCGGCCTCAATCTCCAAGACCCCGGCCGCGGCCAGCGCACGCGCGATCGAGACGTTTTCCGGTGTCGTGAAGGCCACGCCGGGTGTCTGTTCGCCGTCGCGCAACGTGATGTCATTAAGGACCATGGATCTCGACCGATCTTTGTCGGGCCCGGTGATTGCGGCAGCGAACGCCATCAGCGGCTCCGTATGTTTATTCCGGAAGCTGTTCAGCAACTGCTGTGCCAACCCGCTCGAATTCCCAAGAACCTGTGAATGACGCCGAATTTCAGATCAGTCGGGTGTGTCGCAAATCCGACAGGGTGCAAACGGCGGAGCGCCAGGTTCGGTGCGCTTGCGACCGAGCTGAAAGCAGGCGCCGAGCTTGGAAGCTTGCTAGCCAGGCAACGGTTCGGGCCTCACCTCAAGCTGCAGCACTTCGGGGAAGGCGCGTGCATTCCGGCGCTTATCGAAGAAGATTTTTGAGCCATCGGTTCGGTCCAACCACAAGTCAGTGTTCGTAAACGAGTTCAGCGGGGCGGGATCGAGAGGCGGATGTTGGCGTCGATCGCGCGTCAACATAGAACATGTCGGCGGTAAATGTGACGTCCCCTCTGCCAGTTATCAAGCCGCGATCATCAGACGTCGCGGCGTCCTGCTTAGGCCACCTGCGCGAAGTTGTTTACCCCGGTATCTTTTCAAACCCTCAGTCTCGTCATGTGACAGCTGGCCGAAAGCTCGTCCGATATACCGGGACTCGCGCCGAGGAGGGGTATCCGTTATGAGCTCAGCCTTGCGAACTTGGGATGGCTTGGACGGAGTCATCGAGACGACGCAGATGATCCCCGCCGGCGTCCGGCCATCCGGCTCTCCCCGCTCTCCTCGCCGAAGCAAAGATCAAAATCATTGCATTCCGTGCAGACCGGCGCGGTACACATCACCAGACCGTCATCTTCGCATAGCGTGCGATAGAAGAAGCGCTTCCAGCGCATGTTCTCGGTGTTGCGAGCCGCCAGCGGCCCGAAATGGCGCATCAGGAGGCGGGATAATTCGTCCCGCTCCCGCAGACCGAGATCTTCCCACAGGTGATTAGGCTCCATGGCGCGCCGCGCGATCATCGTCGCGAGCCACCCGCCGACCTCGCCATGCGTGCAACGTTGCGCAAGCAGGAGGTCGCGCACCATAATCGTGTCGTCAGGAGCCAGTAACGCGGACTGTTCGCGCCAGGTACAACTCCTGACCGGGGTAGATGGGAAGTATTGCACCAAGAGCGCATCGAGCTCCTGGTTAGTCAAGCCAGCCCGCTCGGGAAGTTGGCCACCATCCATAGCGGATGCGGCGAGAACGCAAGCGAGCACATGGCGATCGAAATTGCCATCGTCGCTGATGTCGACTTCTGTTGGATGGCGCCCGGTCAGAAGCCCGTAGAGCTCACTTGCATCGCGCTGCTCGGCGATGTGAGCTGCTGATACAGGAGATGACATCGTATCGGCCAATTTGCTTTGTGTGCCAATCATGAAGGTCCCCCAGCTTCTGAGTGGACGATGTCGGCCTTCCCGGTCGAGAAGGCCGACAACATGAACTATGCCGAAACAGCGGCGAGCTCGGCGGCGGTCTTGCCGACCAGGTTCTCGTCGACAGGCTTGATGATGCCGTGCTCCATGAGCATATCCTCGAGCTCGTCCATGCTGATTGGCGTCGGGATGGCGCCTTGTCCCGCATTATTGTGGATCTTGGTCGCGAGATTGCGATAGTGATCCGCCTGCTTGGACTCTGGCGCGTATTCCAGCACAGTCATGCGGCGCAGCTCCGCGTGCTGCACGACATTGTCGCGCGGCACGAAGTAGATCAGCCGACTGCCGAGCTTCTTGGCAAGAGCATCTGCAAGCTCCAGCTCCTTGTCGGTCTGCCGCTCGTTACAGATCAGGCCGCCGAGGCGCACGCCGCCGGAATTCGCATACTTCAGAATACCCTTGGAGATGTTGTTGGCGGCATACATCGCCATCATCTCGCCGGACATCACGATGTAGATTTCCTGTGCCTTGTTCTCGCGGATAGGCATCGCGAAGCCACCGCAGACGACGTCGCCGAGCACGTCGTAAGAGACGTAGTCGATGTCCTCATAGGCGCCATTCTCCTCCAGAAAGTTGATCGAAGTGATCACGCCTCTTCCGGCGCACCCGACCCCCGGCTCGGGACCGCCGGACTCGACGCATCGAATGTCCTTGTAGCCGAGCTTGATGACGTCCTCGATTTCGAGGTCCTCAACGCTGCCGGCATTCGCCGCCAGACTCAGAATGGTGTCCTGCGCTTTGGCGTGCAGGATGAGGCGAGTCGAGTCCGCTTTGGGATCACAGCCGACGATGAGAATCCTTTGGCCCAGCTCAGCAAGAGCCGCCAGCGTATTTTGCGACGTTGTCGATTTACCGATGCCACCCTTGCCATAAAACGCGATTTGTCTCAGCGAAGACATGTTGCTCTCCATCAACCGATTGCCAATTTTTCGCGCCGAACGCGCGAGGCTGTTTCTCTCTCAGAAACGTGGACACACGGGTTTCGGGAAGGAGGCCATCGCTCGCCATCAGCGTCGGCGTGCCCTCAGCCCTCACTCCTTGTTGCTGCATCCAGTTAGCAACTAGCGTGCCATTCGTTCGCACGCGCGTTAAGCATCTGACTAGGCTCAACTAATAGCGCAGCGTCCGAGACCGGAAGCTGTGGCGGACCCAACGGCGGCAAGGGCTCTGACAGAAACCCGACAAAGCCCGGCGCGTGGATTCCACTACGAGCGCCGGGCGAAACAGCGCGGAAATGGGGAATGCCGGGTCCCCGAGTCAATTGAGGAGACCACACGGTGCAGATGGGGTTCGAGGACACCGCCGTCACCCAAGGCGAATTTTCCAGGACCGGCATGATGGGTACTTGCCGGCAGATGGGTGGCATATCGCTTGCTTTGCCAGTCGCGGAACGCTGTTCCGTGTGAAACGATGTTGCGAGGACAATATGCCTGGAATTGGAAGCAAGTTGCCGCCGTTTGACATCACAGGCGTGAAGCCCGGCTTTCACCTGCAAGAGGAGAACGGGCAGAGCGCCTTCGAGACCCTGACTGAGAGGAGTTTCCCCGGAAAATGGAAAGTCATCTTCTTTTACCCGAAGGATTTCACATTCGTCTGCCCAACCGAAATCGCTGAGTTTGCGCGCCTGTCCAAGCATTTTGCCGATCGCGATGCAGTCGTGCTTGGTGGCTCGACCGATAACGAGTTCTGCAAGCTCGCCTGGCGGCGTGAGCACAAGGATCTGCACCGTCTATCGATCTGGCAGTTTGCCGACACCAAGGGCGCACTGGTCGACGGCCTTGGCGTGCGATCGCGTGATGGCATCGCGCATCGCTACACCTTCATCGTCGATCCTGAGAACACGATCCAGCATGTCTATGCGACAGGCCTCAATGTCGGCCGCAGCCCGACGGACACGTTACGCGTTCTAGATGCGATACAGACTGATGAGCTCTGCCCTTGCAACCGCGAAATCGGCGGCGACACGCTTAGAATTGCCTGAGGGCAACATGTCGAAAGTGCAGCAACGAGCAGCTCCCGCATTCGAACGACGTCAGATTCAATCGTTTGTCGGATACCAGATGAGACCGATCTTACCGCAAATGCGGCCTGCTGCTAGCGAGTGCGGCCCGCAATTCAATTCTCATTGCCGCAGTCTGCCGCGGCCGCCGCGCTGTCCCCGCGCGGCAGTCGCGGCGGCGAATCGACGGTCTCAATGATAACGATCAACAATGTTCACCACCGCTTTGCTCACCTCACAACAAATCCCGCATACAAGAGAATGCGGCGCGTGAACACACAAAATACTTGTACGCTTCTGCGCCTGCTCGACCCACATCTCCTGCCGCAGGTCCTTTATATTGTCGCCGTAGGCCGGACCGCGGCTATTCCCTTCTTTCTGCGGCTTGCCGGCCGGCAGCATCATCAGAGCGATCTGCGTCAGCCGCAGGCCGCTAATGACGATGCCGGCGCCCACGGACTCGGAAAAATGGTGCCAAGCTCCCTTTTGGGGGAACTAGATTCCAGTCGAGAAGGGTGGAGGCAGAGGGAGATGGCTCAGCGCCGAATGACGTCTACCAGCCGAGATGATGATCCGCCGGCACGCTCGCGGACCGTATTTCCGGGCTCGGTAAATCTATATTCACGATGTAAGCCGCACAGTGAGACGAACGAGTCGGCTTTATCAGTCCCTGAATTGAAACCATGCCAATCGACGAGGTTTAGGCCAATTGACTGGTCTATCGGGAAACCGATCAGCTCTATAGGGAAACCGGTCAGCGCGTTCATCGCGCGAGCTGCCCCTCGGGCGCAGGGACCTGAAACGATCAGATGGCCGGCTGTCGTGAGCCGCCTGGCCGTCCGATCATCACGCCGGTCAATTTCCGAACATTGACGCGAACCTCAACGCTGGTGACCCAAGCCAATCCCCAAGGTACGTGCTTTCTGTCTTAGAGAGCCCTCGGATCGCTTCATAAGCTTTGAAATCCTAGCTACAGGGGTGCGGGCCTTTGAGTGCACTTTGAGCACCTTGACGTCATCCTTACTATACTCTTTGCGCTTGGTGCTTTTTGCCACGTGTTCTCCGATTTCGCTTTGCACATCTGCCTGTAGCGTCTTGTTTTTGGCGAAGACGCAACTGCTTCCCATTACCATATCAATGGTCATCGACAACTATTCAATCGGATTTTTCTCTTCGAGACAGGAACCGGAACTACACGCGAATTTGTCCTCTGTCTTCTGGATCTTTATCCGCGTGACAAACCCGATTTTCGACGTGCGCGTCGGCCCCTTCAACATGGAAGCAAGCCATACAGAAGGGACGCTCGATGCGTCTTCGAAAAACAACTCAAAACGCGCTTCTTGCTTGATTGCGCCGACTTCACTCACCAATTTCGTAGTATGATACTTCCAGCCGCCAATACTATTGATGGAGTAGCGCGGATCGGCCGGGACAGTCGCACTGCCTCACTTGCGCGCGCATCATCAACCGGCCTTCACGGCGAGTGCACGGCGTTACCACGCGAAGAGCAAACGTCTTCTCCTACTTTCTGAAGTCCTGCGGACTTAAGGGCGAGTACTCACAAAGGCAAATCTTGCAACACCTAAGCGTTGCTGCTCGTCAGCTGATCGAGCGCGGCTCGCCATCCAAATTTGATCTACGCAGTATCCTTGGTTTAATAAGCCACGTTGAGATACCCAGGCAATTTCGCCCTCAGCGAACACTTCTGCGAGACCATCGCCTGCCCCCGTCTCATGGACCCGATGAATGAGCGAGCGACCTGATCGTGATATTTCCCGGGCCAGGCACTCCGGCATGGCAAGCAACCCGCGGGCCTAGCCGTCCTGTGTGAGCTTGGCACCGGCAGGCGATTGCTTGATCATGATTTGCCAGAGCGCTTGGCCAGCACAATGCCGGCGGCGCGCTGTGGATCATTCGTGATCTGTACACAATGACCTCCACTGTCGAGCAGATGAAGGTCGAACTTTCCAACCCGGCGGAACGGACTCTGCGTCATGTCGGACGCCTCGCAACAAATCCAGGCAAGATATGGAACTTTCTGCCGGAGCATCAGGCAGGGCTCAGAGCTATCAATAGCGGCGAGCGTCTCCGTCAAGTCGCCTTCCATCTCCACACTCCTTATTGCCAGAACAAGCGTTCACGGTCGCGCTGTGATGCAATG
Source organism: Bradyrhizobium sp. LB14.3 (assembly GCF_040547985.1). Classification (NCBI taxonomy): domain Bacteria; kingdom Pseudomonadati; phylum Pseudomonadota; class Alphaproteobacteria; order Hyphomicrobiales; family Nitrobacteraceae; genus Bradyrhizobium; species Bradyrhizobium sp. LB14.3. The sequence goes on along the minus strand of NZ_JBEPQT010000025.1, from coordinate 28,766 downwards.
CATCCTATTGCTCGCCAGCTTGGGCTCGCGAAATTGAGCAAGTCAGCTCGCATCGCTGGTTGCGCCCGCCCACCCGCTCAGGCGCTCTGTGTTGCCAAGCGTAAAGTTGCGTAGAGAGCATCAAAATCGGCCGTTTGCAAACATTCGTCTCGCTTTTACGGAATTAGGTACCAATTATCGTTCATTCCATGGCGTTCATCAGGCTGGCGATGTTGATCGCCGCGAAGTTGCAGAATGTATCCGCGACCGCGTAGGGGAAAATGATCTTATCGTGATGTCGCAATGCGCCGCAGGTGTACACGACGTTTGGGGCATACCCGTTTGATCCGGATTGACGGCAAGCTGGATTTCTTAGCCTTCGCGGCAGCCGCGCAGTCCACGATCGCGGTGGCATGAGCCTCTCCGCTCCATTTGCAGGAGGCCGCGGCGAAGAAGCCAGCGGCCAAACCGCAGCGGCCCCTGCTCTGGTCGCGGCCGCGCAAGAACGGCGAGTGAGACTCGCTCTAAAGCCCCGCCCGGGTTGATTGGGCGGGTTCCTTTTGGAGCCTAAAGTCAAAAACATCAACGCTGCCGCTGCATCGGCGCAGTCGATTTTTCTGAGTCGCGTTCTGCTATCGGCTGGCTATCACACACGACCTGAATGGCGAAGGACGATTGAATTTCGCACTCGTCCTGATGGACCCGCCACGCAGCGATTGCGAAAGCGTGGCCTTATCAGCCCTGCGGGGGACTAGCTGTGAATTCGCTCGTGTTATCAGGAGCTGGAAGACTCGTGCCATCGGGGACCCGATCCGCAGGCTATCGAGGACCTAAATCACACCTGAAGCACTGCAACGCCAATCTTTCCAGCTCTCTTAACTTTACTAACGTACTGACACTAACGTCTTGTTGTGAATCAGTGCGTTGTGAACAAGTCGGTCGTGCATGCAGCGAGGATACCTCATGCGCGTACTCTGTCACGCGCAACACGTTCTTGCAATGCGATTCCTTTCTCCAACGTACGCGCGAGAACGCAATCGCGCGCAAAGCCACGCGATCATCAACTTCAGCGTCACCGCATCACGATCGTTGCTTCCGTTTGCGGCAGCTCGCTCGTCGAGGAGGACTCGCTAACGTCCGTAGTTGGCACCAAGGCCACCACATGCCGGAATCTGGAGAATGGGCGGTCAGGCTAACCAGGGCGCTGCATGATGGCCTCAAAGCTCTGCATGAGGCCGCCGGCAAGAATAAGTTGCGATCTCACCCACATCCCCGTCCCCTCGGGAGACGCCGCTCCGCCGTGGCGGAAGAAGGTGGCAGCCATCGACGCGGCCGGTCCGCGAAGGCCCTTAACGAGCCAGTGCGGGCCGGCCGCGCTTGACGCCGGCGCCAAATCGGAAAGTCGTGCCATCGATCCAGATCTTGTGCAGCAGCACCGCGAGCGCTCGCGCGACCGCAGTCGCTGCGCGCTGAAGACCCTTCTTCCTGGCGAGCCGCAGGCCCCCCCAGCCGCAGCTTAAAATTCTTCGGGATGCGGGTCAGGATCGCGATCGCCGCCTCGTACAGCATCGCCCGCGTCAGCTCGTCACCGCATTTGGAGATGCTGCCGATCCGGTCGGTCTGGCCGGATTGATCGCGCCGCGGCGTCAGCCCGAAGTGGGCGCCGACATTGGTCGACTTCTTGAATCGCCTGGGACCATCGACGGTGGCGCGAAATGTCAGCGGCACGCGCGCGCCGCTTCCGGGCACCATCATCATCCGGCGCAGTGCGCTGTCGCTGCGCGCAGCTGCCAGCGGCAGGCGGTGCAGTTTTGCCAGCTGCAGCCGTATGGCGTTGCGGGCGTCGAACAGCCGTGCGACGATCGCTTCCAATGCGCTCTTTCCGGCCATGAGCTCGCGCACCCGCGCATCAAAACGGCCGACCGAGATCTTGCCGACGTGGAGGCCGAACGGGCTCAACAGGCCGCGGATCATGTTCTCCATGCCCAGCATCTTGCAGCGCATCGCCTTGCGCCCGACCAGCGGCGCGCGCAGCGGCTGTGCGCTCTCCGACTTGACATGAACCGTACGGAACCAACCGGTCCGCATCATCTGCACAATGCCTTTGGCGTTGCGGTCGGTCTTGTTCGCCATCGCGTTCAGCGCCGCCTTGGCGTGCCGGCTCTCGATGCAGATCACGGCGAGGCCTTTTTCGGAAATCGCCGTGAACAGCCAGGCGCTGTACGAGAACGCTTCCAGGCCGACGCGCTTGAGGTGGATTCCCGGTTTCGCCAGGAACAGCTCGATCGCGTCCGGGTCGGTCTCGGGTGTCGTTTCCTGAACGACGTTGCCGTGGCCGTCCACCACACAAACATTCGTTGCATGCAGCGACACGTCGAGCCCTGCATAAAATTCCGTCGTTCGTCTCTAGCATTCTCCGCCGGAACGCGCGCTCCGTTCCCTTCCCGGATTCTTAGCCAAGCAACATCTGCGCAATCTGGCCGGCGAGGGGACATAAGCCACTACCTCGGAAAACCTGCAGTTCTTTCGTTTCCTTCTAACGAATTGGAGCCTCGCCGATGTGGTCCCTTGCAGCAGGATTGCAGCAAGCCTTCGGCGACCACGATCGATCGCAGCGTCATTACAGCCGTCCTGCCGACGCAAAAGGCGTCTCGCACGATGCGCCGGTGATAGCCATTCTCGCGGGTCCAAAATCCGTCTCAACAATATGGAGCAGTCAGGTGAGCGAGCTCACAACTGTTGAGCTCTTGTGGCTCGAGAAGCGCATCGAAAATCGGATCCGGTTCGGTGAACCTGCATCAGTGGAGATCGTTGACCATCACCGGCGCATTCTCTCGTTTTTGCCCGGCAGCATCTTCGCGTTCGTCCGCTGGACGTCCAACGACTTCGGAACCATCCTGTCTCGGATCGACATTTTGCGCGCCGTCGCGCCAGGGCAGCGATACTCAACCGTGCCTTGGGTCAGCCCCGGCGGCGAAAGCCTGCTGCGATTAGCTGGTTGGCCAAAGGTCGAACGCGTTCTCCAGTTGATCGACTCCGTAGAGTCACTGGGCATCGATCCCGCCAATGCAGCCCCCGAGTATTGGCATCACGCCCACAACCGTCTTTCCGTCAACGAAAAGCCACGAGCTTATACCCGTGGACGCCACCAGGCGTGGCTCCATCGGCGCAGGATCACACTCTGATGGGACGGATGGGGAACATTCTTGCGATGTGTGGGGCGACAATGCTCGCGCTCTGGCCAGTCAACAACACCTCACCATTGTACATCTGGAATGCCTCGGACAGCGTGCTGATCGGCGTCTATCGCTTGCAAGAGGCCGGACGATTGTACGTTACTGAGCTCGTGGCGGTTCGAACGCCAGACCCGCTCGCGACTTTTTTCGATCTCAACGGCTATTTGCCAAGCGGCCTTCCAATGCTCAAGCGTGTGCTGGCGCTGCCCGGCCAAACCGTCTGCAGAACGGGCCTCGCAATCATCGTCGACAGCATACACGTGGGTGAGGCAAGCCAGCGCGATCGCCCCGGCCGGCCGTTGCCGGTCTGGCAGGGCTGCCGGGTCATTGCTGAGGATGAACTGTTTCTCATGAACTGGCAGTCGGCGGACTCGCTAGACGGCCGATATTTCGGGCTCCTGCCGAGATCGGCCGTCATTGGCCGAGCGCTTCCGGTGTGGACCAGAGAGAAGTGACAATGCCGGATCTCCCCTATTGGCCCCTCATTTCTCCATATGGCCGGTCGCAACATCGTTCCTCCGTCTCGGCCAGCTTCTTGACAATCGGCGCGCATTTCCCCGTGATCAGGCGACCTCAAGGCGGGCTGGGAGAAACGTTTATACTTGGCGGCTGTCCGCCAAATGCGATGTGGGGCCATTTTGGGGATTCTGCTGACGTTAGGACCGCCCTCGACAGCCAGAGAGGAGGTCGCATCGCGGGCACCAGCTGCGCACTCCACAACCCTGCTTCGTAGCGTTTCATACGCCCCGTTTGACCGAAGCCTCCCACCAGTTCGGGATCCCGGAGCGTTGGATCGATGCCGTGATGCAGGTCGAAAGTGGCGGTAATGCGCATGCCATATCGCCTCGAGGAGCGCTCGGGCTGATGCAAATCATGCCCGCGACCTGGGTCGAACTGAGCGCTCGTTACGGTCTCGGTATCGATCCGTTTGATCCGCAGCTGGCTCAGCGTACATTCGGGAGATGCTCGACCGGTTCGGATCGAGAGGGTTTCTTGCGGCCTACAATGCGGGACCGAAGCGATATGACGAGCATTTGGCGACAGGTCGATCGCTTCCAGAAGAAACGCAAACCTATGTAGCCAGACTCGCAGCATTGATCGGAATTGAGCAAAGCAACAGCCGTGGTTCGGCCGCCAGACACGTAGTCCTGTGGCAGCAAGCTCCTGTTTTGTTGAACGATACGGCAGCTCGTCCGCTACCGACAGCTTTGCATCAAGAGTGCGCACAATGAATTCGTCGAAGGCAGCGCCTAACGCTGTTGCCAGTGCACTCGTACCTCGCGCGACAGGGCTGTTTGTGCATCGATCAGTCAACGTGCACTCTCCATGATCGCAATCGGATTTGGTCGCATGGCCTCGAAGGTTCTCGCATGTTTGAGAATGGCCGGGAGGGAGCAGGGGGGAGCCGCCCGCCGATGGCTCTTCAAATCGGGCTTCGAGAAACCGGTGCACGACGATAGCCGCCGTGTGGCCGAATCCGGAGCCTGGTGCAACGACTTAGGCCTTCGTTGCCACACAGGAGAGCTCCGATGAAGCTTTACGTTGGGTTGGATGTCGGTCTTGAAGAAACCAGTCTTTGCATCGTCGATGGCGAGGGTCTCACCGTCCGTGAGCTCAAGGTGAGCACCGAGCCAGCGGCGATCCGCTCCGCAGTAGAGGGCTACGCGGATCGCCTCGAGCGAGTGGGCGTCGAGGCGTCATCCTTTGGTATCTGGCTGTATCGTGAACTTCAGCCGGCCGGGCTTCCAATCATTGTTGTTGAAGCGCGCCACATGCGCGTTTCATTGTCGACAATGCGGAACAAGACCGACCGGAACGACGCGCGGGGTATCGCGCAGATGATGCGACTGGGTTGGTACCGCGCCGTTCATGTCAAGAACATCGACATGCAGAAGATGCGCACCTTGTTGACCAGCCGGAAGCTGCTGAAGCGCAAACTGATCGATCTCGAAAACCACATTCGTGGTGCGCTGCGGGCCTATGGATTGCTCGTCGGAGCCGTCGCTCGAGGGGTCTACGAAGCACGCGTCCGCGAGCTGATCGAGCACAGCGATCCGATCTTTGTGATGACCATCGAGGCCATGCTGGACGTGCGTCGCGCCATCCTCGAAGGCTACGATCTTCTGCATCGTGTGCTGTTGCAAGTGGTCCAGCATGACCCCGTCTGCCGGCGTTTGATGACGGTTCCCGGCGTCGGTCCCGTCGCGGCCCTGTCGTTCAAGGTCGGCGTCGACGACCCCCATCGCTTTGCGCGATCACGAACGGTCGGCGCCCATTTTGGTCTAATGCCGAGGCGGCACCAGTCCGGCACTTCGATCGACTTTGAAGGGCGCATCAGCAAACAGGGCGACGTTGCCGTGCGAGAGGCGCTTTGCGAGGCAGCCGCAAGCCCGCTGCTGCGGGTCAGAAAATGGTCGGCGCTGCGAGCGTGGGGCCTGCGGATCGCCAAACGGTCCAGCATGTTGTGCGCGATCACCGCGGTGGCGCGGAAGCTCGCAAGCATTCTGCACCGGATGTGGCTCAGCGAGACCGACTTCCACGTCGGGTTTGGCGCCAAGATCACGCAGCGGCTGCGGTTGAAACCGGCGCAGTAGCCGCGGTGCAGGTGACGATAGATTAGCGCTGGGTCTGCGCCCGGCATGTTGAGGAGGAGTGAAACTAGAGATCCGCGCTCGCGGTGAGCGTCCCCTGGCGGGGCCGCGAAACGGGGAATGTCCGCTATCTCTTGCCTGCTGCCATCTTCGTGATGAGAGCGCCAGACTGCTTGGACAGCCCTGTTTACGAACCTGATGAAGAGCATGCGACGGCCGATGTGCTGAACGCGAAGGAACGCATGGACCCCGCCTGGTGAATGCAAGTCGCGTACGCGGCTGCGGTGAAGTTGCGCGTTGTTGGTGCAGGGAGTCGGTAATGACTGAAGTTCGAAGAGTCGAAGAAAAGCGTAGGAATGAGTTGACTTTGCCCGCCCGATTAGGAAGGCAGGATAAAAGCCGCAAGGTGCGGCCGGTCGGTCGTGCGAGAAAGTATATCGATTTCAATGATCGACTAAACATTGCGGCGACTCGGAGCAAAGTTCAGCTTTCCCCAAGGCGCTGTTCTTACAAGGGTTTCGATGCCTTGCGGCGGCCGGAATGACGCGCGACGATGATCTTCGGATCCGTCCCGGCCGTATCCGTTCCACGCGCGCGCCCCGGACAAAGCCGTTTCTCACGCAGGTACTCACAGCCGCTCAGAAGGCCGGCGGCCTCTCGCGAGGCAAGAATGGCCATGGCGGAAAGTTTGGACGCGGCCGCGCGGCGAGCATCGCTGCGGCACGGCTCCTCAACGCCCGCGGCCGCGGCGCTATGGTCAAGGCGCGGGTGGTGCGGCGGATGCGTTCGCCGGGCGCGTTGCGCGCCCATATCGGTTACCTGCAGCGCGACGGAGTCACACGCGACGGCGCTCAGGGCAAACTACTCGACGCTGAGGGGGATGATGCGGACGGTCGCGCCTTCGTCACGCGTTGCGAGGCGACCGCCATCATTTTAGGTTCATCGTCTCGCCTGATGATGCTGGTGAACTTGCCAGCCTGCGTAGCTTCACTCGGGAGCTGATGGACCAAGCCTCGCGCGACCTTGGCACACGGCTTGACTGGGTGGCGGTCGACCATTGGAACACCGAGCATCCGCACATTCACATCCTCGTGCGGGGCCGTACCGATGACGGTGCCGACCTCGTCATCAGTCGCGATTATATCGCTGTTGGCTTACGCGCCCGCGCCAGCGACCTTGTCACCCGCGAACTTGGCCCTCGTTCGGAGCTCGAGACCCGCCAGAGCCTTGAGGCGGACACGACAGCCGAACGCTGGACCAGGCTCGATCGGACGCTTGCCCGGGAAGCGGGGAAGGCGGACGGCGTTATCGATTTGGTTTGAGCGGGATGCCGGACGCGATCCATTGCGGGAAATTCGGATCGGGCGGATGCGGACGCTCGAGCGGCTCGGCTTGGCGGAACCTGCGGGCCCCGCGGTCTGGATTCTGGCCGCCGATGCGGAGGCGAGGTTGCGCGCGCTGGGCGAGCGCGGCGACATCATCAAGCGGCTGCACAAAATCCTCACGCGGGATGCCGCCAGCCGCACGGCCGCATCCTGGGCACTTGAGGGCGAAACTCATGGTGAACCGATCGTTGGCCGTCTCATCGCGCGCGGGCTTGATGACGAGCTGAAGGGCACAGCCTTTGCCATTGTCGATGGATTGACGGGCGCGTGCATCACGTGAAGCTTTCTGACCTGGAGGCGGCCGGCGATGGGCCGATCGGTGGGATTGTGGAACCGCGCCGGTTTGCGGACGCCCGTGGTCGAACGCGGATTTCGCTCGCGGTCCGCTCGGAGCTCGTTCTGGACCAGCAGGTCGCGGCCGATGCTGCAACGTGGCTAGACCGGCAGCTCGTTGCGCGAGATCCTGCCGAGCTCTCGCGCAACGCGTTTGGCGCCGAGATCCGTGCGGCACTTGAACGGCGCATCGATGTTTTGGCCGACCATGGGCTCGCTCAGCGCGATGGCAACGGGGTTCGGCTAAGACGCAACCTGATCGAAACCCTCCGCGACCGCGAACTCGACGTCGTCACACGACGTCTCATCGTGGAAACGGGGCTTCCGCACTCGTCATCTGATGTAGGTGAGCAGATTTGGGGGGTATCGTCGACGCCTGTCACTGGCTTCCGGGCGCTTCGCGATGATCGACAACGGCCTCGGCTTTCAGCTTGTGCCCTGGTCGCCTTCGCTCGAGCGGGACTTGGGAAAGCAGGTCAGCGGCATCGCCGGTCCAGGTAGCGTCGACTGGGACTTCGGGCGCAAGCGCGGCCTATCGCTCTGACCTGAGGTCCCGGCGCTGCACTGCGCCCAATTGCAGGGAGGGAAGACCTGGTTGCCTCGCGTGGACTGGTCGGGGCGGAAAAATGGGCGAGGAGCGATAGTGAGCAGCGAATAGCGAATGGCGGATCCACCGTCCGGAACTATCTCTTCATCGCCTCCGGGTTCCCTCGATCTTGGTGGCGCTCGATCATCAAGACGCAGCTGTGTGGAAAAATGCGCCGTTCGCTCTTAGGTCGCTGAGTCTCTCAACGGCTAAATCGGACAGCAGAACCCTTCCAATCTAGATGGCCATCCCGTGTAGCGGAACGGCATGGGACCTTCGATCTTTAAGTGATCGGAAGGTGTCTGGCTCGGGCGTGATTGCTGTGACGATACTTCCGTGCGTGCTGATCTCGGATGCCGATGGTCAGATGCTCTGCAGAAGACTGCGGCGCTTCGCGCACCGCCTTTCCGGCCGGCAAAGTCCAGTTTGCTGGACCCAGTTGGGGGCGTGTCATCGAGCGGACGAATAACGATTTCAACCTGCTCGATTTTAATCCGGAGGCATTCGCGGAGCATCCGCAGGCTGGCGAGGCCCGCAAGCCGGCTTTCGACAGGGCATAGCCGAAGTGCAACTCGATTCGCGCAATGAAGATTTGGCAAACGCCAATTCGCCTGTCCCAGTTTCCAGAGAGACCGCAACAGCTGACGTACAATATCCAAGCACCTGGCTGGCCAAAACAACAGGGCACCAACAGGCGACCGGCTGGAGGAGGACTCGTTCGATGCCGATGTGCGGGAGTATCTACATGACCGTCGGCCCGGCAGTGTCGTCCCGTCCGAAATAAGCTCCTGCCGGGACTCTCCCCGCATGATTCTTGTACTCTGCGAGCCGCGCCTGCCGCCGATATAATTCGGGAACGCCCGCCTCATCGATAACGCGTTGTGGCACGCCGCACTCTCTCTTGATCGCGCGCGCTTGACGGAGAGCTTAGGGCAGACGCGAGTTAGCCTTCCGGGCATCTATAACCCGGAGCCTCGCGTCGCGAAGGCCGGCCGGTTCGCCTTGAGCGGCAGCACGGTACGAGTTGATTGTCTCATCATCCAATCGCCTATCACGCGAAGCTGCTTGGGACGGTGCTTTGAGACGGCCTGTCCTACGCGAGGGATCTTTTTCGGCCCAAGCGCGGCTTGCCCGATCTGATCCGCCAATACCTTCGCCAGGGCGCGCGCGACTACGAGAAGCATAAGCCTCTGATTGTAGCCAAAAGGTCGATGGTGTCGATATTAGCAAGCCATGTCTGCGACAAAAATCATCTGGCATCAGGTGATCCTGGTTTGCCTAATCGCGTTCACCTTCGTGTGGGCAGCGACCGAATGGACCGCTTATCAGCTTGCGTTCCAGCCACAGCTTGGACCGGCCTGGTTCAGGTTAGGGACCTGGCCCGTCTACCAGCCGTTTGCCTTCTTCATCTGGTGGTTTGAACTCGACGCTTACGCGCCCACGATATTCCTCCAGGGGGCGCCATTGCCGGGAGCGGTGGGATAGCGGCAGTTGCCGCCGCAATGGTGCTTTCGGTCTTGCGCGCGCATGAGGCTCGCGATGTCACGACTTACGGATCAGCGCGTTGGGCCGATACGCGCGAGGTCAAACGGGCGGGGCTGCTAGGCAACGATGGCCTTGTGCTCGGGCGTTTTGATGGTCGATATCTTCGCCATGATGGGCCTGAGCACGTGCTCTGCTTTGCGCCTACCCGTTCGGGCAAGGGAGTCGGCCTGGTCGTTCCAACTCTTTTGACCTGGCCGCGTTCGGTGATCGTCCACGATATCAAGGGCGAGAATTTCCAGTTGACCTCGGGATGGCCCGCGCGCCTTGGAGATGTAATCTTGTTTGACCCGACAAACGCGGCAAGCGCCGCCTACAAGCCCCTTCTTGAGATTCGCCGTGGTGATTGCGAAGTACGAGACGCGCAAAATGTCGCGGATATCCTGGTCGATCCCGAAGGGGCGCTCGAGCGCCGCAATCATTGGGAAAAAACCAGCCATTCTCTGCTCGTCGGCGCTATCCTGCATGTTCTCTACGCTGAAGCTGACAAGACACTTGCCGGGGTTGCCAGATTCCTTTCGGACCCGTGCTGCCCGATCCAGGCCACCCTGAATGCGATGCTTGCGACCCCTCACCTTGGTGATCGCGTCCATCCCGTCGTCGCTTCAGCTGCGCGAGAGCTGCTCAACAAGAGCGAGAACGAGCGGTCGGGCGTGCTGTCGACCACAATGAGCTTCTTGGGCCTTTATCGCGATCCGGTCGTCGCTAATGTCACCGCGCGGAGCGATTGGCGCATTCGCGATCTCGTCGACAGATCGCAGCCCGTTTCACTCTACCTCGTCGTGCCGCCATCCGACATCGTCCGCACAAAACCCCTGATGCGGCTCATCCTCAATCGGATCGGACGGCGCCTGACCGAGAGCCTGGATCCCGACCGGCGCCGTCAAAAGCTCCTCCTGATGCTCGACGAGTTCGCAGCTCTGGGCCGCCTTCGAGAGCCAGCTTGCCTTCAAGGCGGGCTATGGCATTCGGAGTTTCCTGATCACTCAGAGCTTGAATCAGTTAGAACGCGCCTATGGCCGAACCACGCGATCCTAGACAATTGTCACATCCGGATAGCCTTTTCCACAAATGACGAGCGCACCGCTAAGCGCGTCTCGGATGCGCTGGGGACCGCGACCGAATTGCGAGCCATGAAAACTATGCCGGCCATCGCTTAAGCCCCTGGCTTGGGCACTTGATGGTGAGCCGCCAAGAGACGTCCCGTCCGCTCCTGACGCCTGGCGAAGTCATGCAGCTCTCATCGAAAGAGGCGATTGTGATGGTGTCGGGCCTCCACCCGCTGCGTGCCACCAAGGTTCGCTACTACGAGGACCCGCAATTCCAGAAGCGAATCTTCAAGCCCGCTAGAGCAGGAACAATTCTCTTGTCCTCGCGGCCGGATGAGGACTGGTCAGGGCACCCACCCCCTGCGCCCTCGAACGAACTGGTTGCGATTCGGCAGCGAAAGCGTGGCCATCCGAACGGGGGGCGGCGGCGCGAGCCAGAATTGCCGCAGCACGAGGAGATCGAAATCAAGGCACCGCTCGCGGAACATGAGTTCGATGCTGGTCCCGATGAGCCCGACGCAGATGCGGTCCAGGCACAAGCGCTAAGCCGCGTAATGCAGGGATTAGCGCGCGCGACCAGCCTCCACCCTGACGATGGCATGGACCTCTGAGTGGGGCAAATCGGTGAAAAAGGTTCAGCTCAGTATCTACCTTGATCCGCAGACATTCAGGACTCTTGATGTCTTCGCGGAGCGTCGTGGCCAGCCCAAGTCGCTGGTCGCAGAGGCCGCGATCGCGTCATTTCTTTCGCCTGACGATTCCGACCGACGCGAGGCGGCTATTGCCAAGCGGCTGGATCGCATCGCACGGCTGCTCGAGCGTCTCGAACGCAATGACAGCATCACGCTCGAGACGCTCGCCCTGTTCGTTCGCTTCTGGTTGACGTCGGTGCCGGCATTACCAGAACAATCCAGTCCAGCCGCTCGCGCGCCAAAGGCGCCAAACGTTATGATCGATTCGTTGAAGCGCTTGGCCGAAGGCTTTCCAGTGGATCAACCGTTCTGAAACAGGTGAGCTTGGATTCGAACGCCGCAAGTCCAGAGTAATTCAACAACGACCGGAGCGGGCGGACGATGCTGGACCACAAGTGAATTTGTAAGGGTGCTCGCGCCGAGTACATGCCGCAAACAATGATAAGGCGGATCGAACGGAGCGAGCGCGTTAGATCGGGATCGACGGCAGATATCTGAGGGTAGCAGCCGCATGACATGAATGCTGAAATGTGAAGGGAGTTGAGGCGACGTCCGGGCCCCATCCGAGCTGCCGCTCAATGGAGTAACGCTGCTTGCTTGAGCAAGCGGAAGCCTAATCCAGAGTTCTGGAAGGTCTTCTCAATGGTTGCCCTATCAGTTTTTGCGAATTGCATTGCAGGTCCTCTGTGTTAGTAGTCCACGTTGTACCGTCCTAGTGTGCGAACATCCTGTCGAAAAATGCGAGCCCTTGCATTGCCCTTCAGCAAACTGATGCGATGTTGTCCGTTTACGTCAGATTGCAATCGGGCACCGCCCGGGACCGCCTGCAATATGCTTCCACAATTCCAGAGGAACGAAATCATTCTCTTCCGATCGAAGAGACAACTGCGCCAAGAGAAGCACATCGGCTTGGAGCCGTTGAATGAGAACGAATTCCCTCGGGATGGCGACGATAGCCAAGCATCCTCACACCAAGCTCAAACTGATCAGCTCTCTTGCCTCACGACAAGACGGCGTTACGCAAGCAGAGTTGCGCGGGGCCACGGGATGGAAGCTTGTCCCGATGCCCCTGATCGCCAAGCGGTGCAAGATGAAGCTGATTACCAAACGTACGAAGCGCAACGTCACTCGCAACAATGGTAAGATCGCCAGCAAGAGCGGCCACAGCAGTAGCCGGAGCGACTACCGACACAGTAGGCAGAAAGCCTTCGCAATGCATAAGCGAAGCGATGCGGAAAACGCGTCGTGAGCCAAAGTCCTGCAGGGCATTGCGCAGCTATCCGGACAACGAGGCTTGACTATTGGCGCTGTCGCGCCGGCTATCCCGCTTCGAAGGAATGCGCAAAACCATTATACGCCAATGCCGAAATAGTGAAACTCGGCTCGCTCGCGGAAACAACGCAGCACAGCTTTGACGTCATGAGAGTCGATTTCCCTAGATCCTAATTCAATGTTCAGAACGCGCCGCCTCTCGCGCGCAACATAAACGCGATCGTCTTCACGGCGTCTTCGTCCGATCAGGTCTTAATCGCGGGAACATTGGTTGTATCGGCATCCAAGGCCGCACTGTGCAACATGACGCGAGCCCTTGGCACTCAACTGATCCGCCGAAGCGCTCGGGTAAACGCCGAGAGCTCGGGCGTCACCGAAAGCCCGCCGTTTAGGAAGATCGGCATTTCCGAGGCCAGCGTGCAAGACCGCGGAACGGTCTGCTGGAGCAGATAGCCGCGAAACACTTCGGTAAGCCACGGAAGATCGCGGCGCGTGAGCTTCCTCGCTTTCGGCGACGCATCCTACATCACCGGCATCGACGTGGCTGTCGATGGCATCCTTGCAGCGCGCCGCCTTGAGATCTGGATGTTGCCTCGATGAGGATCCGCTCATATCGGGAGACCACATCGTCAGCTCGAGACGGCTCGTCACGGCAGGTCTTTCCGAGCGGCGCCAAACGGCGGAGAGATCAGGTCCGGGCGATCCTCGCCGGGGAAGCTGGCGGCTGAAGGTGAACGCGCACTCAAGCTACGGTGATCTCCATGCAAGGGCATCCAGCATCCTGCGCAACACGAGCGCCCCATTCGAATCAGGAATTTTATGGAGGACGACAAAACCAGATCACTCGCCGAGAAGGTGCCCACGCTTGCGCTCAACGATCCGGACCCAGCCCGCGGCTCGAGAACTGGGCCAAAGAGTACGAAAAACTGTGTCCTGGACCCGGCCTGCAGACGCGATGAAGATTCATAACTGTCGCCGCACGGTCCTCTGGAAGGTGCCGGCACGCTCTCAGTAAACAACCGCAGTTTCAGGGCGCAGTATCCAGGCCTATGCTGGGCGTATGGAGCAATCAGTACTTTTCAGGTGCCCGCCCACGGGCATGAACGTGCAGCAACTGCTGACGGGACTGGAGCAGATCGGTCCCGATACTCATCTGCCGGTCCTTTGGCCGGCATGCTCCTCGGTCCGTTTCCTGAATGCCTCCAGCGGCAAGGTGTGGCGAGCACAGTGCTTCCGAAATGCGGTGAGGGCAGTCGACGGGTGCCATCCGGCATGCTCACTCCGGTTTGGGTGCGCATCCTTTCCCGCTGTAGTTCGCGTATCGTCCTTGGAAAATCCAGCGCCTTGGAGGGGTGATGCTTGCTGCCGCTGCAGGCGTCGCAGTCGACCTCGCTGCCGGCGCTCTTCGTCAAGCTTCGCCAGCATCGGAGAAGGCGCTCACGGCTGGCACGGTGCGGGGCAGCGGCAGCGTGCGTTGGAGATTGCGGCTGGCCGGCGAAGGTTTCCCCAGCTTAGCGTCGTATTTCTCGGCGAGCACCAGAAGCCGCTTTCGCGTGGACGGGTCGGCCTGATCGGCCAGATCGCGGGCCCGCTGTGCAAAGCTCCTGTAGAACTCGCCATCCATGATGTGCCCTCACTCAACGCCACCAGGATTTGCACTTAAGTACATCGGCGGCTCCGACGTCAAGCCCGGCGAGCAGGTTGGGCCTTTCGCAGAATGTTCTGCGACGAGCCTGTAGCAGCCGATCTGGCGCAAGTAAGATCGCCGTCGGCAGGGGCAATTCACATGTCAGTCCTCCATCGGATCCGGAGCGATGCCCGGACTGCGGGGGACCGATGAATCTCCTGGCTGGCGAGGACGGGCACAACGAGCGCTACTTTTGCAGCCATAGAGAGGGGGACCCGCTGCGCGATCCACCCGCCCGCCAGTGCGGCCGACACTTCCCCTGAGGCCTCCTGACAAGTGAGCGGTCGCACCGGGCCAGCAGATACCGTTTCAACGGCCATGGGGCCGGGCTCAACGCGCGGCACGCGAACGCTTGTAAGTCCTATCGCACGCTGGTGATGCATGCCGGAAAATCGGTGAGGCGCAGGTGTTTTTGGTCGCGCGCATGAGCTGGTGCGCTTCTTATGACACGCATCACCCCACAGGGAATAAGGCCGGTGCGTCCGCGCGGGTCGTTCGCGACCTCGAGGGTGAGGGCGTCATCTGGATTGCGCCTGCGCCTCTTTTTGGACCGATAACTTTGTCGATTTCAAGTAAGCGTGCACGCACCGTCCGCGAAATCGCGCGTCTGTCGGCGACCTGACTGTCTAGAGGGACAAGAGGCTACGACTCTGGCGCTGGTCTTTAGGAATCCGCCGTTTCTTTCTTTCGGTACGCCAGACTGCGACCAGAACGTCCCCGCGGTTGAAGCGACATGCGGTCTCGGCCTTTTTGTTATGCGTCATCGCAGGGCGATTCATCCGTTTCGACCGAACATCCAGACCACGCGCGTGCAAGCGCGGGCGGTGTGCGGTCGCAGAGAGAAGGAAGCTGGAGTATGCAGATTAGCGGCGGGCGCCGGGAAGAACGGAGCTCAAGTCGGAATGAAGCTGAGGTGGACGCGCAGCCGAGTCCAAGCGAAGCTCAGCAGACCAAAAAGATAACAATTCAACTTTCTGAGTGCATTTTCCAGCGACTCCAAGCCGCGACTGACCGCCGTGGTATGGGCAAGAGCGTCGTCGTCGAGGCGGCTCTTGAGCGCTTCCTGGATCCGGCGCCGCCAATAGAGGGTCTTGTTTACGAGGCGATCGAGCGAACGAATGAGCAGGTGCTCAGTCTGCGGACGGACATTGCGACGATCGCGGAAATAGTGGCTCTCCATGTGCGATACCACCTCACGCTGACGCCGCCAATGCCGCCATCCAAGCAGGACGAGGCGTGCGTACTCGGGCTCGAGCGCTTCAAGGCTTTTGCCGATCAGGTCGATCGCCGCGTACGGTTTGGCCGGCCCTTGCTGCAGGAGGCAATTGATAGCTCGGGAAATTCCAGCGGATCCGGGCCTGAAATGGGCGGCGGAGCGTCACGCGCCGTTCCACGAGCGCCAGTTGAAGAAGAACCCCACTGTGTGGCGGTCGTAGGTGAAAACTCAGACGCGGGTGCTGTCGCCGAGGAGGGCGGCAGCAATATCCACTTTCGACAGCTGCCAAACGCCTTGTGTTAAAGCCAGTGGCCGCGCTTCGAGCAACACGCGCAGCGATGCCGCTGGGCTGATATCAGGCGAGAAGTCGGTCAACCGGCGTTGGAGCTGGCGGAGCATCTCTTGCGTGTTCCTTCCCTTTGCCGCGGGATATTATCTTTCCTACCTGTTTCGGATGATCAACACGCTCATTTGTGGCCGCCTCGCCTCTGAATTGGAGCTTGGCATGGCCGATTTGGGGCTGTTGGGCTCGATCTACTTTCTGGTTGTTACCGGCAGCCAGATTCCGATAGGCATGCTCTTGGATCGCTTCGGTCCGCGCCGAGTCCAGGGTGCGCTCTTGCTGCTGGCTGCCGCAGGCGCTGCGCTTTTCGGAGTATCGAGTGGATTTCTGTCGCTTCTGGTTGCTCGCGCGATGATTGCATTCGGCACCGCAGCTTCCCTCATGTCTGGCCTGAAAACAGTCGTGCTCTGGTTTCCGAGAGAGCGCGTGGCGCTCATCAACGGCTGTATGATCATGCTGGGTGCGCTGGGCGCGGTAACGGCAACCGCACCAGCCGAGGCATTGCTTAACTGGATAGGCTGGCGCGGTCTATTTGAGCTGCTTGCCGCATCCAGTGCCTCCGCGGCCCTCTTCGATCTATTTTTTGGTTCCAGAGCATGAGGCAACTGCGAAGAGCCCTCCAGGGACAGTCAGCCTGAAGACCGTCTATACGGATGGGCGGTTCTGGAGAATTGCGCCGATTTCTTCAACATGTATCGGGTCGGCGTGGGCCCTGCAGTCCTTGTGGGCATCGTCCTGGCTGAGCGATGTGGAAGGGTTGGATCGAACAAGCCTTGTCACACAATTGCTCGTCATGGCGATAGCCCTAAGCATTGGCGCATTGCTGCTCGGCGTGGTCGCCGATGCGCTGCGCCGGCATGGCAAGAACATTGAAAGGTTGCTCGCAATCATAGCTGCTGTGTTCATTGCAGCCGAACTCGCGCTGATATTGCATCCGCCATTCCCGTCGCTACCGTCGTGGATCGTTGTGGCGGTGGTCGGATCAGCAATCGTCCTCAGCTACGCGATCATCGGAGATTACTTTCCGGCCCAACTGATCGCGCGCGCAAACGGCGTGCTCAACGTTCTGCATTTCGGGTGGGCTTTCCTCGTCCAGTACGGGACGGGGGTAATTCTCGAGCAGTGGCCGGCAAAAAACGGACACTACCCCCCAATCGCGTATCAGACGGCGTTCAGTATCAATGTTGTGCTGCAGCTGGTCGCCCTGGTCTGGTTCATCGCCCCTTCGCTCAAAGAGTTGAATTGGAAATCTGAGATCGCCGTCAAGCGCAAGTCGACAGGCCAAAGCAGGTCAGTTCACGTCGTAATCCCGAGCGCTCAAATGGTTATCCTGGAAACAGATCAAGACGTGGAGTGGTGAACTCGGCTTCTGCATGACTTCCCCTCGTCGGTCTACAGGCGCGTCAAGATCGTCCGGTCGCCGGCCTACTGATTGCCTGAGAAGCGCCAAACAGCTAGTCGGATATGCGACATGCGTCGCAAGGTCGACAGGAATGATACGTAGAATGCGAAATATCAATGAGTGCTGGGTGGCATGCGGCTTGCTCTTGTTCTCCGTAGGGCCAGGTAAAGGTGATTGAGCAATGAGCAGTGTGACTGAGAGCGCGAGTCAAGTCGGTGCGAAGAATGTGCTGAGAGTCGGTTCGCTGGCTCCCTCCATCAAAGTTGAGGACTGGCTACGTGGCCAGCCCGTTACGAAGTTCGAACCTGGGAAAGTATACATCATCGACTTTTGGGCGACGTGGTGCGCACCATGTATCGCCTCGATGCCGAAGTTGGTGAGTCTGCAAGGCAAATACAGGAGCAACGGAGTTGAGGTGGTGGGCATCGCGGCTAACGAACGAGCTTCGACGGCAGATGAGGCGCGAGCCAGCTTGGACGCTTGGCTGACGAGGAGCTTGCCAAATCTGAACTTCCCGATCGCATTCGACTACGCCGGCGAAATGAACAAGCTTTGGATGGATCCCAGCTTTTCTGTCGGAATTCCGTCGTCGTTCGTGGTCGATCGTGATCGCCGCTTGGCCTTTATCGGCGATCCGACGAAACTCGACAACGTGTTGCCGAAAGTTCTGAACGGCTCCTGGGCAGGGAGCGACGAAGCCAAAGCCCTGGATGCGGAGAGGATAAACATGGGTCAACGCGTAAAGCGCGAACGAGCGCTGGTGGAGCCGATCTTTGCCAGACTTAGAGCCGCCATGAATAGCAAGGATTGGGCAGCAGCCGTTTCAGCTGTTCAGGAGGCACTCGCTGCGAGGCCGGACGAAGTCGAGCTCCGTGGGCTTCATGCGGAATTGTTGCTTTACAAGATACGGGACATGCCGGCCGGCCTGGCGGTATTGCGCGAATTGGTTCGCGATGCAATCGGCACGAAATGCGTGGTTTGGATGTACGTGGCCATCCGCGAACTCTTCGACCCCGCCAAAGACTACTCCGGTTTTCCACATGCCGAGCGCTTTGCCATGGGCAAGGACCTCTGCGAACACATCCTGGCGGCGAATCCGCCCCAAGACAGCGAGCTCGCGAAGTTCCTCTCGTACGGGCCGGTCGCTCAGTACTATTACGAGACTGGTGAAAAGGATCGCGCGATCGAATTGGTCGAGGTGATGCTGAAATGGCTGGATGCAGCGCCCATCCCGGATAAAGCGAAACGGAATCAAGTGCAGCGCTCCCTCCAGGCGTTAGCGAGCTACAGGGGGCGAAAAGCTCTCTTAGGAGGAGTGTTGTTTGAGACCGCAAAACAAAGCTTCGAAAAGCCGGAACCGGGATCGCGAAGGGAGGCAGCGTGAGCAATGCTGCTTGCCATGTCTTCTCGGCCCTTGTGGTTTTGCGATCGAAGTCGATGCCTTTGGGAACGCCGGGGCATTCACCTAAAGTGAAGATAGCACGAGTGAGCGGGTGAACGCAGGCGAGCCGCACCACACAAGTGTTCTGCGGTGAATGTTTCTTCAGGGTACGTCGCGCTCTGGCGCGACGGGGGGAGAATGCCTGTCCAGGTGAAGAGTGGTCGCCGCCTGCTAGAGTTGGTCTCTTATAAGATGCTGGTGGCATCTTCGAACAAAAAAGATAGAAATGGGTGGTGACGTTGATGCATTCCAACTCTCAAGGAAGCTTTCTCAAGTTTTTACCGCTGGTTTCAGAACGGATTCAGGACTTTGTTTCGCGCTGGCCGCAAGCGCATTCGGGAGAGGCGGCAAACCGTGGCAACGGACGGGGTTTTTCAAAGCGGTCAGTGCGCTGTGCGCGCCGCGCTAAGGGAACACTGAGCGAGGCCCTGCCTTCATTGTCACCCCTCTTTGGTGCCACGGCGCCGGGTCGAGCGTGATGTACAATCACCGCCAGCGCCGCTCTGTCAAAGCCGCCGCCGGGTTTCAGCCATCTGGCCCCTGGTACAATGTTCTTTACATCCAGGTACTCATCGCGATCCTGATTGGCGTTCTCGTTGGCTGGTTGTGGCCTGCTGTAGGGACGAACGGCTGGGTCAAAGCGCTTGGTGACGGATTCATCAAGCTGATCAAAATGGTGATCGCGCCGATCATCTTCTGCACTGTTGTGTCCGGAATTGCGCATGTTCAGGATGCACGAAAGGTCGGCCGTGTTGGCGTCAAGGCGCTGCTTTACTTCGAGATCGTGTCAACTTTCGCACTGATCTTGGGTCTCGTGATGGGCAATCTCGTTCAGGCCGGCCATGGGCTCGCTCCCAGAGCTGATGCCGCGGCGGTAGCCAACTACGTCAAAAGAGCGGAAGGGCAGAAGGCGGTCGATTTCCTCCTCAATATTATTCCGGATAGCGTAGTTGGCGCTCTCGCTCGAGGCGACGTGCTTCAGGTGTTGCTGTTTGCCATCCTATTCGGGTTCTCGCTGATGGCGCTTGGCGAGCGGGGTGAGCGGATGCGCAGTCTGGTCGACGATGCTGCACACGCGGTGTTTGGTGTCATTAGGATCATAATGAAGGCAGCGCCAATCGGGGCGTTCGGCGCCATGGCCTACACTATCGGCGAATTCGGACCGTCCGCGCTCGGTAAACTCATCGGATTGGTTGCGCTGTTCTATGTGACAGCCGGGCTCTTCGTGATCATTGTGCTTGGCCTGGTCGCGCGCTTGGTCGGTTTTTCTATTCTAAAGTTCATCGTCTACATCAAGGATGAGCTGTTGATCGTGCTCGGAACGTCGTCATCCGAAAGCGCGCTGCCGCAGTTGATGGAAAAACTCGAACGGCTGGGCTGTTCCAAGCCGGTCGTGGGCCTGGTGGTGCCGACAGGATACTCTTTCAATTTGGATGGGACCAACATTTACATGACGTTGGCGACCTTGTTCATCGCGCAGGCGCTCGGGGTCGATCTCGACTTCAGCCAGCAGCTCACGATACTCGTTGTGGCGATGCTCACCTCGAAGGGCGCAAGTGGTGTTACCGGTGCCGGGTTCGTCACCCTGGCCGCAACGTTGACGGTGGTCAGTCCTGACCTCGTCCCGGGCATTGCGATCGTATTCTCGATCGACAAGTTCATGAGCGAGGTGCGCGCGCTTACCAACATCATCGGGAACGGTATTGCCGCGGTGTTTGTGTCGTGGTGGGAAGGTGAACTCGACCATGTCTCGCTACACGCGCAGCTCAAGTAGATCGGAGATCTCAGCTCGGCCATTGCGGACTAAAAATCACTCTTTGAATGCCTGCATTCTGCGTTGGCAAGCCACGCGCAGTACTGGGCCAGCGCTAGGGGGAATGGTGCAGGGTCATTACGATCACGGTGGTGCACCAGACCAGCGTCGGCATTACTGCCTGCGGCAGCCCGCCGGCTGATGTGGTTCATTATCCCGGGTTTGAGCTTCCTCAAAAAGCGGGAGCTCAATCGTGCCCACGTGAGGGAGCGACAGTGGTTCAGGAGAAGCAACGGGGCCTGAGCAAACACCGCGACCGGGAGAGGCGTAAAAATAGTAAGCTCCGGATCATTGGTCATTGCTGATTTCTCGCCTCGCCGTCGAGGGGATGGCGCGTCAAGCCGGTGCTCTTCTCGAATGTTCCTTTCTCTACGCTAGACTACGAACGACATTTTCCCGTTATTGCGGTAACACACGACCTGTCTTTTATTTGCCTTCAGATGAGGGCGCCCGAAGCGGCCTCAGCAGCTTGGGGCAAATCGTGGCGATCCATTGTTTTGATTCAGAAGCGAACGTGCGCGGAGCGCGTATGCTGCGTACCGCGTTGCGGCCCGCCATCGCAGGGTTTTTGGAAGATGCGGCGATCGTCGAGGTGATGCTCAATCCCGATAGCCGACTGTGGATCGACCGACCGTCGAGCAGGCTTACGGATACCGGCAAGAATATATGCCCCTCTGACGGAGAGCGAATCATCCGCGTGGTGGCTCACTACGTGGGTGCCGAGGTTCATCCCGGGAGCCCACGGATTTCTGCCGAGCTGCCCGAAACGGGGGAGCGCTTTGAGGGGCTCCTGCCGCCGGTCGTTGCTGCGCCAACATTTGCGATCGGAAAGCCGGCGGTCGCCGTGTTCAGCCTCGAGGATTACGTCGCACTCGTCATCATGACGCCGGATCAGGCCGGTGCATTGAGGGACAGTTTGCGCGCGCAAGAATATTCTAGTCGCCGGTGGCATCTCGACCGGCAAGACGACGCTGACCACTGAGCTGGGTCTTGCCAGCCTGGACAGGGCCGGCTGAGGCGCGCCGAAGCAAGGGACCTCTCTCCAATTAGGTCCATGAGCTTGGCTTGTGCTAGGGAGTTAAGCCACTGCGCCAAGTCGGCACGACAAACCGGCTGAGTTGCCTCCGCGCAAGCGCGGAGTAACTGCTGGCTAACGAGGCCGGCGCAGCCAACCTGGACTGTCACGATCTCCGCCGGCGGATGGCCCGTCGGATCTGATTGACCAGAGGCGGCATGGCCGCAGTCGGGCGCAACACGAAGCTTTCTTGGCGCTGCCCGCGCGCTCTTGATCGGCTGTCGCTTCAATGATCAGAGTTTCGCGGCAGATCACGAAACGGTTGGCTGAGCGTCCATTACGCGATCGTCGCTCCGCAAGCACTCGCGCGCAACGAACTCTGCTTTCTGCTCGAGCGACGCCTGACACCGATCGCGATATGGCTCCCGCACGTAATAGAGATATTGATCGCCAAGTAGCGGCGCAAAGCGGGCTGCTCGCCCCGGTCCGCTAGGGTCCAGACTCAATCGAGCCAATATGCGACGAGAGCGGTGAGATGGAACAACGGCCAAGAAATTCCGGGCGAGCTTGCTATATCGTATGGCGATGCGCCGGAAGTCCTTGAGCCGACAAAAGCAGCGTTCGATGACATTTCGGCCTTCGTAGGCGCGTTTGTTGAAGCGATGGATGACGACACGGTTGGATTTATTGGGAATGAGGGGCTTGGCGCCGTGTCTAGCGATTCGGCGCGAAGGTTGTCACCGTCGTACCCTTTGTCTGCGAGAAGCGCGCTCATGGGTGGCGCGAGCGCCAGAACATCGGGCGCAGCAGCGATGTCGGCATCCTGACCTGGGGTCAGATGCAGGACGACCGGTCGGCAGAACGGATCGCTCAGCGCATGGAGTTTTGTCGTACGGCCTCCCCGCGAGCGGCCGATTGCCCGATTGTGCTCCCCCCTTTTCCGCCGGAGGCACACCGACGAGCGGGTTGGGAGGATGCCACGCGAGTTCAATGAGAACGCAACGATCATCTCCGTCGCAGTTGCGACGCCTGTCGCATTTGCGACGAGTGAACTGTCTCTGACGCGTGCCACAAATGTGCAGATCACTTCCAGCTGACCCATTCACGTGGCGGGAATGCCATCGCCTCCGAGATGGCACGCGAGTTGCTGACTCTCGTTCTGGGGCCCCTCATGCTGGTCGCCACCAGGAGAATTGAATGTGAACGCTGTTGCCGGACGCGGAAAACATGTCAAAGATGCCGAGGATAGCGGCGGGATGCGGGTCATCACCGAACATAAGGGTTGCCGGAGCTCTTCGAACAATGGCAAAGGACGCTGTGGGTCACAGGCTGCCTCGGGCGATCTGCCGTCCGAAATCTGGGACAAAGTTAAGAGCCATCCCTGCTATAGCGAAGAAGCTCATCATCATTACGCTCGCATGCCTGTCGAGGTGGCGCCAGATTGCAATATCCAATGCAACTACTGCAATCGCAAGTACGACTGCGCCAATGAATCGCATCCGGCTGTTGTTGGTGAGAAGCTCACTCCTGAGCAGGCGGCGAGAAAGCTGGTCGCGGTCGCCACGACAATTCCACAGCTGACTATCCTCGGTATCGCCGGCCCCGGCGAGGCTTTGGCCGATCCGAAAAGGACATTCAAGACTTTTGAACTCGTTGCCAGGGCGGCGCCCGACATCAAGTTGTGTCTACCAACGAACGGGCTGGACCTGCCTCGACGCGATATGCCGCTGCAAAATCGACCACCTCACCCATCGACACGATCTATCCCGAAACCGGTGCCAGGATATATGAATATACTTGGAGTTTCCCCAACCCCAAGCGCTACAGCGAAATCGAGGCTGCGAAACGAATCTCCACTCGCTAATTACGAGGTCTCGAGATGTTCACGGAAGAGGACATCCTGTGCAAGATCAATTCAGTGATGGTTCCCGGCACTAACGAGCAGCACCGCATCGAGGTCAATAGGGCGCGAAGTCGCGCGGCGCCTTCTTGCATAATACGACACTGATCTCCGCGCCCGAGCACGGCACAGCATTCGGGCTCAAAGGCCAGCGAGGCCCGACCAGCGCAGGAATTGGCGGCGCTGCAGGATGCTTGTGAAGGTCAGATAAACATGATGCGGCATTGCCGCCAGTGCCGCGCTGACGCCGTCGGCCTGCTCGGAGATGATCGCAGCAGCGAGTTCACCATAGAGAAGGTCATGGCCATGGACGTTCAATATTACCTCGAGCCGCGCAAGGCCTATCAGGCCAAGATTGAGGATGAGCCTGCGGCGAGGATCACGACCAGGCAGGAAGAGTTAGCGGAACTCGCTGGCGAAATGAGCGAGGTCAAGCTTCTGGCCGCGGTCGCAACCAAAGTCTCGGGCCTCATTAATGAGCATTTTGGGCATGCTAGGGAGTTCCAGGTATACGAACTCTCGACATCCGGCGTCAAACTCGTCGGGCACCGTGTTGTCGACGTTTACTGCCAGGGCGGATATCGCGAGGAGGATCGGCTTGCGGGCATCATCCGCGCCATCAACGACTGCCATGCTGTATTCGTGGCCAAGATTGGTGGCTGCCCAAGAGACATTCTGATCAATGCTGGGATCGAGCCGGTCGATCAATACGCGCACGGTACCATCGAGAAATCGGCGATCGGCTGGTTCAGGGGCTATCTCCATAAAATCAAGAAGGGCGAGATCCGGCACGTCCAGCGCGGCGACGCCGCGATGCGGCAAGAACCGCTGACCTCGGTCGCGTAAGAGGTTGTCGATGCCATTCAAGATCATCGCCTCGCAACGTACGAGTTGCTTGGCTTGTGAACCCTTATGCCCGAATGTTGCAACCTCGGAGAAGGCTGCAAACTTCGTAATTGAACCCAAGAAGTGCACCGAATGCATCGTCTATTTTGACGAAACGCAGTGTGTCGCTGTCGGTCCAGTCCAAAACACCTGCGTCATCGACACATCAGTGATGTGTTATCAGGCGCCTGTCTGAAGGGATGTGCTCGTGAACTTCATGCTGACAAAGAGATTGTTGAGAAAACTAGGGCCGATTCAGCATCCGAACGAGCGAGATCGCAAGCGGATCGAACGCGGCTTGATCTCGCGCAAGCACTATCGCTATGTCTCGCCGAGTGTGACGCTGGTAAAAGTTGGCTATCTCATTGAGAGTTGCCACCGCTCACGCACAATCGACTACGACGGCGGTCAGATCGATGTCGCGATATTTCATTACGATGTTGTGAGCGGGGTCTGGAAGGTGTTTTTCAAGGATCATGCGCGAGGAAGTTGGAAAATTTACGGAATTTTCTACCGGCTGGCCTCGGCGATCAACGAACTGAACACGGATCCCGAGCGGCTGTTCTGGCAGTGATGCTCATTTGACAGCAGTCATATAGGAGCCACAATGGCGCACGCCACAGAACAATTGATCCAGATCGAACGCCTACTTGCGACAGCTAACAGTGACACTAGCGCCGTTGCTGACCTAAGCCGCCGTTTTCCGCGGCTTACCTTCGTTCGATGTGATGCGGCGGGTGTGACGGAGCAGCCATTCCGCGGTCTTCCGCGGTTTGACCTGCATCTCATCAATGGATCGGACCGCTGCATGCAGATTACCGCCGGCCAGGCGCGAGCCACCGGATTGGTGCTGGCTGGAAGGCATGTTGGCGGTGATCGGCACTGGAGCCGCAGAGAATCACCTCGATGACGCGGAGGCGGTGAATGCAATCCGGATTTCGGATCCCGATATCAGCGAATTTCCAATCGTCGACGATTGAGACGCTCCAATGAGCTTTCGCTGTCGGCCCGAAGGATAGCGTTGCGGTTCCAAGCGGCACGATTGGGCTCCTGCTTGGCCTGAAGGCGCTCGGTATTAAACCCCGGCAGGAGGTAATGGCCTCCTCCTGTTCGTTTCTCAAGACGGTCCATGCCATCAATCTCGCTGACGCACCGGCCGGTGTTTGCTGACAAAACGTGGCTGAAGGCAATGCCAAAGAACATATCACGCCTAACACACGGGCAATTATCGCCGCCACCCCCAGGGGCCACCCGGCACCTATGCAAGTGCGAAGTGCAAGTCGCCGCCCGAGGTCCGCGCCGGGGAGGGCGAAACTGATCACGTTACAATCGAGCAGCCTCCGGTCTCTAAAGCTGGCAAAAAAACGGGAACGATATGAATCCGCAGATTACCATTCACGTCCGCTTCGCCCCGAATGGCAGGGTGATCCAGATCAGCGAGCGCCCGGCGAGGCTCACGCCCGACCAATGGTTTGATGTTCTCAGGGACCGACGGCTCTGCCTATCGCCCACTGTCCCTGGTCGTGGCGTTTTTCGGCTGACCCGGGCCGCAGTTGACGCCTTCAAGCAAGAAACTGTCACGCCGGCATGAGCGAAGAGATCCTCGATAAACTGGCTAGCCTCCAGGTTGAGGTGTTCGCAAGCTGTCCAGCCGCTTCCATCGAGCGGGTCGCGCCAGGGCGTACGTCTGTCGCAGATCGAAGACATCGGCGAGGGCCTGCCGGTTACAATTGTTGTGATCCTGACTTTCGGATGACTATTTATTTCGGCTATGTGTTGCCGGCACGCCGGAGTCTGGCTTACGATCGGTCACTCCCGCGTTGTTTTCCCCGGATCGATCATGATTCAAACACAACGGCACGTTCGACCCTTGACGTTGACAGTGGGCTTGGCATCCAGGTCCGGCAATGGACACGCGCTTGGGCTTCGGCGACTCAACTTTGCTGTGAGACGAGCCATGGCTCTTCACCACCGCATCCCGAACATCTACAGATCGGCAACTGGCGCAGTCGAACAACCAATGTTCGAACTGAACAAGCTTATCGCAGATCAACTCTCAACCCTTCAGCCGAACGATTTAGAGAACCCCACCACGGCCTCGCTAAACCACATCCTGGGCTGTCTCGCGCAGCACCTATTTGCCATTCTCGGCATCCATCAGAATCTATCTTCTTTCGTGGCATGCCGATTGCTGAGGTGAGAATGTCGCCGCCAAGCGGCCAGAAGTTCCAGACCATCTTTCTACTCGGAAGTCGATGTTGGCACGACCTTGACGATCTATCTTCCACGCTTCCCGGCGAGGAGGCGGGCTTAGATGTCGCAGGAAGAGATACCTGCCGGCGGATCATCTGCGGCAGCATGACGTTCTCCAGGCCGAGAACTCCGGCAGCAGCCGGTGGGACTGGTAGACGAAGCCGATATCGGTAGTTGGCGTTCAGCCTCAGATCACATCAGTCCTCCTGCGTCAGATATTCCAGCACCGTGTTGCAAGCCGCGTGAGCCTTCGAACATTCTGAAGGGCGAGCCACCGATTTTATGACGGCACGGCTCTCGTCGAGTGGTCGCCAAGACGCGACATAGCAAGAACGTGCGCGAAAGCCGGGGCCGGTCGGGGTCTCATAGGTTATCACAAACGAGAAACCATCCGCACTTGCGCTCCATACTTCAAGATGCTGGATGGGGGTGCGAAATTGAAGGGGCATCCCGGATCGTTAACCTGTAGCTTGCAGCTCGCCGCGGAATCGAATTGGCGATGTGTGTCGGGCCGGCAGCGACCGCTATTGTCCTCGGATCGGCATAAAAGATGCTTGCGTCTCCTCCACGGAGTAGGCCGGCATCAAATTGCTAGATGCCATGCAAGCATGGTGCAAGGTTGGCGGTCCGCCCGGATAAATTCAGGTGCCGAACACCCCGCATCGCGCTGTAGCCGGCGCAAATGAAACGGTGTTCAAAATCCTCGGCAAGGAGGAAATCAAGCCGCACAAGGTGCGCTACTATGTTGAAAACCCGCGACGCCGAGTTCGAACAGAAGATGGCGGAGGTCCTGTGCGTCTATCGTGAAGTCCAAGTCCTGAAGAAAGCCCTCTGCCAAGGGAAAGCGGCGGGCAAAGCCGGTAACGATCGTCTCCTGCGACGAGAAGCCTGGACCCCAGGCCATCGCAACGACGGCGCCGAATTTGTCACCCGAGCCTGGCGTCCACTCCGGCTTTGCGCGCGACCATGAATATAAAAGCCATGGCACGCTCAGCCTCTTGGCCAGGATTGATCTGCTCACCGGCAAGGTCCACGCTCTTGTCAGAGACCGCCACCGCAGCCGCGAGTTCATCGAACTCCTCAGACTTCTCGATGCCGCTAATCCGAGGGGCACCACGACCAAGTTGATCCTCGACAATCATTCCGCGCACATCTCGAGAGAAACCAGAGCCTGGCTCGCCACTCGACCAAACGGGCGCTTCGAGCTCACCTTCACGCTCAAGCACGGTTCGTGGCTTAACCTCATCGAGGGGCTCTTCTCCAAGTTCGCCCGTTCAGTCCTGCGCCATATCCGGGTGGCCTCAAAACACGAACTCAAGGAGCGCATCATGGCTGGTACCGACGACATTCAATCGTCATCCCGTCATCCAAACATGGTCCTACAAACTCGCCGACGCTGCCTGATATGATTCGAACCAAGAAAACGCTGACCTGGTTGGCCTGCTAATGCTCGCGGTTCTTCCGTTCCAGCGTTCCATCGCCTTCAGCTTCTCGGCCGGAACGCCGGCCCGCTGCCCGCTATCGACTTCCGCCTTCTTGACCCAGTCATGCAGCGTCTCAGGTGTGCAGCGGATCTTGGCCGCAATCGAGTCCCGCCGCCCAGCACGACGGATGCTCGCTGGCGTGATCCAGAACCATCCGAACCATACGGGCCGGGACCTCGGGTGAAAGCTTGTTCGCCTTCTTGCTTGTCATGGCTCCATCCTCAGGATTTGGAGCCTCCGGCAAACCCGGATTGGTTCAACGCCCTGTGGAGTTGGCAAATGGTCAAACTCTCCGAGCCACAGGAATGCGCCAACGCGCCAACTACTTCGCAGCCGCTGGATGTGACCCCCGATAACGAGGACGCCTCTTGGCGTCCACTGCGAGAGCCACTGACCTCAATCACGCACCATCGGAATTTTAAGAGAGACACACCTGAAAAGGCGGTGCGGCCGGCCGGAAAAATCACTTTGACGTTCTAGGCTCCGCTTTTCTTTGCCCGGACACATCAGGCGAATTCCAGAAGCCTTGGGCCGATTGCTAGCGCGCTCAATTTGTACGATGTCCCGCTAGGGTCTGTTGGGATTCAGGATTCTCATCGGGGCTTGGTTGTGATTCAAGCTTGGGATGGACCGATTCGTTTTGACTGACGCCCAATGGGCGA
>NZ_JBEPQT010000024.1:0-98799 GCF_040547985.1 Bradyrhizobium sp. LB14.3 | reverse complement strand
GTCAACCTCGATCCCCGCATGGCCAAGCTCGCCGGCGGCGTCCACCGCCTCGACGGACAGCTCATGGTCGTCCTCGACGTCGATCGCGTCCTCGAGCTCGCGCCCGAGATGATGGCGGCCTGATACGGCGGCACTACCGCCGACGTACCTGCAATTGGAAGTGCCCCCGCAAAGGGGGAGAAGCAGAGGTTCACATGCGAACTTGTCTCGTCGTTGATGATTCCAGCGTCATCCGCAAGGTTGCGCGCCGGATCCTGGAAGGCCTCGACTTCCAGATCCTCGAAGCGGAAGATGGTGAGAAAGCGCTGGAAGCCTGCAAGCGCGGCCTGCCCGATGCAGTGCTGCTCGACTGGAACATGCCCGTGATGGACGGCTACGAGTTCCTCGGCCATCTCAGGCGCATGCCCGGTGGCGACCAGCCCAAGGTCGTGTTCTGCACCACCGAGAACGACGTCGCGCACATCGCGCGCGCACTGCACGCCGGCGCCAACGAGTATATCATGAAGCCGTTCGACAAAGACATCGTGACGGCGAAATTCCAGGAAGTCGGGCTTATCTGAGCGACCGCCCGGAGGCTGAACGGATCCTTCGGCGTTTGTTTTCAACTCAACCGTTTCAGTCCGAGTTGGTGAGTAATGAGCGTTGCGTTCGCAGGTAATTCGACCACGGGTTCGTCGCGCGAGGCCGGCCCATTGCGGGTGATGATCGTCGACGACTCCGTCGTCATTCGCGGTCTGATCTCGCGCTGGATCGGTGCCGAGCACGACATGGAGGTCGCGGCCTCGCTGCGCACCGGGCTCGAGGCGGTCAACCAGATCGAACGCATCAACCCTGATGTTGCCGTGCTCGACATCGAAATGCCCGAGCTGGACGGCATCTCGGCGCTGCCGCAATTGCTGGCGAAGAAGCGCGATCTCGTCATCATCATGGCCTCGACGCTGACCCGCCGTAACGCGGAGATCAGCTTCAAGGCGCTGTCGCTCGGCGCGGCCGACTACATTCCGAAGCCGGAATCGACGCGCGAGGCGTCGGCTGCGGACATCTTCCACCACGACCTGATCCAGAAGATCCGCCACCTCGGCGCACGTCTGCGCCGGAAGCCCGCCGTTGCGAGCCCGCCGCTGGCGCCCGCAAGCCCGGCATCGGTCGCACGTGGACCGGCTGTCGCGCGGCCTGTTACGCCCGCACCGGCTCCGGCCATACATGCCCTGTCGTCGGGTCCGCTGACCACGCGTCCGTTCTCGACCCAGGCGCCGAAGGTGCTGCTGATCGGCTCATCGACCGGCGGTCCTCAGGCGCTGATGGCGCTTGTCACCGAGCTCGGTCCGGTGATCGACCGCTTCCCGGTGCTGATCACCCAACACATGCCGCCGACCTTCACGACCATCCTTGCCGAGCATCTGGCACGCACGAGCCGCAGGCCAGCGGCCGAGGCGGTCGATGGCGAGCCGGTAAAGCCGGGCCGCATCTACCTTGCGCCGGGCGGCAAGCACATGCGCGTCGTGCGCAGCGGCGCCGACGTGGCGATCGCGCTCGACGACGGCCCCGCCGTCAATTTCTGCAAGCCCGCGGTCGACCCGCTGTTCACCTCCGCCATCGACATCTGGCATGGCGCCATCCTCTCCGTCATCCTGACGGGCATGGGCTCGGACGGCATGCGCGGCGGCAAGGACGTCGTTGCCGCCGGCGGCAGCGTCATCGCGCAGGACGAAGCCACGAGTGTGGTCTGGGGCATGCCGGGCGCGGCGGCCCATGCCGGCATCTGCGCGGCGATCCTGCCGCTCAACCAGATCGGCGCCCGGGTCAATCGCCTGTTCGCAGGAGACCGCTCGTGACGCCGGTCGACTACGACTATCTGCGCAAGTTCCTGAAAGAGCGCTCCGGCCTCGATCTCTCCCCGGACAAGCAGTATCTGGTTGAGAGCCGTCTGCTGCCGCTGGCCCGCAAGGCTAGTCTTCCCGGCATTCCCGATCTCGTGCTGAAGATCAGGAACGGCGACGGGCGGCTTGCGACCGACGTGGTCGAAGCGATGACCACCAACGAGACTTTCTTCTACCGCGACAAGATTCCGTTCGATCACTTACGCGAAACCATCCTGCCGGGTCTGCTTCGGGCGCGCGCCGCGCGCAGATCGCTGCGCATCTGGTCGGCGGCGTCGTCGACGGGGCAGGAGCCCTATTCGATCGCGATGTGCGTGAAGGAGATGGGCACAGCCTTCGCCGGCTGGCGCATCGAGATCGTCGCCACCGATCTGTCGCAGGAGGTGCTGGAGAAATCCAAGGCCGGCGTCTACAGCCAGTTCGAGGTGCAGCGGGGCCTGCCGATCCAGCACCTGATGAAATACTTCACGCAATCGGGCGACATCTGGCAGCTCAATGCCGACATTCGCGCGATGGTGCAGTTCCGCCAGCTCAATCTGTTGCAGGACTTCTCCCATCTCGGCACGTTCGACGTAATCTTCTGCCGCAACGTGCTGATCTATTTCGACCAGGACACCAAGGCGGTGATCTTCGAGCGCATGACGAAGGGACTGGAAGTCGACGGTACGCTGCTGCTTGGCGCCGCCGAATCCGTCGTCGGCATCACCGACGCGTTCCGCCCGATCGCCGACCGCCGCGGTCTCTATCAGCTCAACCCGACGCGCTCCGGCCGCCCGATGGGCGGATTGATGCCGCCGTCGTTGAAGGTCGCCGCGGCGCGGTAAACTGTCTTCCTTGTCCCCACAAGGTGAGGGGGAAGAGCGTAACTCACAAAATCGCATGCGGCAGAAACCGCGAGCCGTTGCCGGTGATCGGGCTTTCATCCTCGCGGATCGACAGGCCGCAGGGTTCGTGATTCACCAGCCAGCTTCCCACCACCGGATAGAAGCCTGAAAAATTCGGCAGCGGTGACAATGCCTGCCGCACAAATCCTTCGGCGCCGTAAGGGCCGGCCTGCTCGTCGAGCGGCATGCCGTCAGACACCAGCGTGACATTGGCGCCTTCGCGCGACAGCAGCGGCTTGCGCACATAGGAGCTTCCGAGCTCGGCCGCCCGCGGATCGTCCTCGAAGAAGGCCGGCAGCAGATGGGGATGGTTCGGAAACATCTCCCAGAGCAGCGGCAGGATGCCCTTGTTCGAGAGCACCGCCTTCCACGGCGGTTCGATCCAGCGCGTCGTTGCGTCCTTGAGCTTCGCGCCGAAGGCGTCGTGGAACATCCATTCCCAGGGATAGAGCTTGAAGGCGAGCGCTATGTCGCGGCCGTCGATATCGACGAAGCCGCCGGCCTGGTCGCGCCAGCCGATCGCCTCGATGTCGAGCAGTGTGGTTGTCAGTCCCGCCTGGCGCGCCGTGTCTTCGAGATAGGCGAGCGTGCCGGCGTCCTCGTCATTGCCTGTGGTGCCGGCGAGATGGACATGGCGACCTGCGGCAATCTGCTTCCACGCTTCGATCAGCCGCTCGTGGATGGAGTTGAACTGGTCAGCGCGTGACGGGATGATTTGGCGATCGATCGCCTGTTCGACCCAGGTCCATTGAAACACCGCGGCTTCGAAAACCGAGGTCGGCGTATCCGCGTTGTATTCGAGCAGCTTTGCCGGCCCCTTGCCGTCGAATTTCAGATCGAGCCGGCCATAGAGGCTGCGGTCGTCTCGTGCCCAGCTTTCGGCGATCAAGCTCCAGAACGCGTCCGGTATCTTCAAGCGCTGCAGATGGCGCTCGTCGCCGATCACGCGGCCGGCAAGCTCCAGGCACATCGCGTCGATCTCGCCGGTCGGCGTCTCGATGCCGCGCTCGATCTCGTCGAGCGTGAAGGCGTAGTAGGCGCGCTCGTCCCAATAGCGCTCGCCGTCGATGGTGTGGAAGGCGAAGCCGTATTGTTCGGCAGTCTGCCGCCAGTCGTCGCGCTCGGGGCAGACGATGCGTCGCATGGATCAGCCGCCACCCGAAAAGCCGTGACCAAACGAGCCGAACCCGCCGCGGCTCACGCCGCCGGAGCCTGAATCGGACGACGTTCCCGACGAGGAATGGCTCGAGGAGTCGCTGCTGAAGAAACTCGATCGCGACGACCAGCGCGAGCCGCCGCCTGACGATCCGCTTCTGCTGCTGCACGCGGCGCTTGCCTGCACCGGCGCGGCTCCGGGGACTGTCGCCCCGGTAGCAGAGGGCTCGCAATTCTGCCGCGGCATCAGCGTGTAGGCGGTGGCGCCGACCGCGATCGTGCCCATCACCAGCAGCGCGACATGGCCGGAGCGCTTTACCGGCTGTTGCGGAGGCGGCGGTCCCGCCGCCGGCCGGCGTTTGCCGAACTCCTTTTTGGAGGGCCTGTCCGCCATGTCAGTAGATCATGCAGGCGGCGTTGAGCAGGCCCGCGGCGAGCGACGACAGCCCGAGCCAGATCGCGGGCGCGAGCTCGCCGGCGGCGATCCGCGCCGACAGGTTCGGCACCGGCACCTTCACCAGAAAGAACACGACGATCTGAACGAGCAGCCCGATCATCGCCCAGATCAGGCAGTCCAGCACATTGGCCGAATGCGCGATGGCGCTAACCAGCGGCGCCACGAAGCCCAGCAGGCTGAGGCCGAGCGCGATCGCGGCAGCCGGATCGTTGTCGCGGATCAGCTGGAATTCGTTGTGCGCCGTGATGCGGGTGTAGACGAACAGATACGCCACGATCGCGACCAGCCCGGTGCAGAAATAGACCAGGAAGGCGGGCAAGCCGGCCAGTGATTGCAGGATCATCGTTCCCCCATCGTGCAGCGACCATTCGTCGGCGGGGGAAGGATAGCGGTTCAATGGCGGGCGGACGATGAGGCCGCGTTCGTGTCCCCAAAAAACAAAAACCCCGCCATTTGCGGCGGGGTCCAGGCTGGGAGGAGCAAGCCCCTGGGGCTTGCGACGTAAACTGATCAGGCGGGGATGCGCTCTTCGACCTCGTGCGGCTCGCGCAGCACGTAGCCGCGGCCCCACACGGTCTCGATGAAGTTGCGGCCTTCCGAGGCATTCGCGAGCTTCTTGCGGAGCTTGCAGATGAAGACGTCGATGATCTTCAGCTCCGGCTCGTCCATGCCGCCGTAGAGGTGGTTGAGGAACATTTCCTTGGTGAGGGTCGTACCCTTGCGGAGCGAGAGCAGCTCCAGCATCTGGTATTCCTTACCGGTCAGATGCACGCGCTGGCCGCCGACTTCGACCGTCTTGGTGTCGAGGTTGACGACGAGGTCGCCGGTCTGGATGACCGACTGGGCGTGGCCCTTGGAACGGCGCACGATCGCGTGGATGCGGGCAACCAGCTCGTCCTTGTGGAACGGCTTGGTCATGTAGTCGTCGGCGCCGACGCCGAGACCCTTGACCTTGTCCTCGATGCCGGCGAGGCCGGAGAGGATCAGAATTGGTGTCTTGATCTTGGAGACCCGGAGCTGCTTGAGCACGTCGTAGCCGGACATGTCGGGCAGGTTGAGGTCGAGAAGGATAATGTCGTAATCGTATAATTTACCGAGATCGACGCCTTCTTCCCCCAAATCGGTCGTGTAGACGTTGAAGCTCTCAGACTTCAGCATCAGCTCGATCGACTGCGCGACGGCGCTGTCATCTTCAATCAGCAAAACGCGCATGCCAGTTCCCCATAGTCGCCGCTCCTGGGCGTCAGGTCGGCCGCATTCGCGGCACACAACAAAACGCCTTTGAACAACTGATTCGGATCCTGACAACAGATGGTTAACAAATTCTGATTCTGGAACGCAAGCCCTGTAGATGCAATTTTGGTCGAATCGCCCTAAGGTCTTGTGTGCGAAGCAGCTTTCGTTATCCGGTTGCGTTCAAGTTCCACTTTAAGAGACGGGCCTAACCGACTCCCGCGACTCAACCTTCTTCTGAAGGGGAGTCACGCTCAGTCACAAAGACAGTGACGCAATGATTAACGATGCGGGTAAACACGAAGTTAAGCGCCGTTCAGAAATATGGCGAAATTTAAGGTTTTCGCCACGAACCCCCCGGGATCGCGCAGGCGATCACCCCATCAAGGCCCTCTTATGAAGGCACTCTCTTAATGAAAGCTCTTGCCGAATGAAGGCGCTGGCCGAACAGATCGGCGATATCGACGGCGTCAATATTTATGGCCGTGTGGTCGGCGTGCGCGGCCTGATGGTCGAGGTGGCCGGCCCGATCCACGCGATGTCGGTCGGCGCGCGGCTCGTGATCGAGACCGGCGGCAACCGTTCCATCCCCTGCGAGGTGATCGGCTTCTCCGGCAACAATGCCGTCGTGATGCCGTTCGCCGGCCTCGATGGCGTGCGGCGCGGCTGCAAGGCCGTTATCGCCAATTCCGCAAATCAGGTGCGGCCTTGCGCGGCCTGGCTCGGCCGCGTCGTCAATGCACTGGGCGAGCCGATCGACGGCAAGGGGCCGCTGCCGCAGGGCCCGGCGCCAATGCCGTACCGCAATTCGCCGCCGCCGGCGCACTCGCGCAAGCGCGTCGGCGCGCCGCTCGATCTCGGCGTGCGCGCGATGAACACCTTTCTCACCTGTTGCCGCGGCCAGCGCATGGGCATCTTCGCAGGGTCCGGCGTCGGCAAATCGGTGCTGCTGTCGATGCTCGCGCGCAATGTCGATGCCGCGGTCAGCGTGATCGGGCTGATCGGCGAACGTGGCCGCGAGGTGCAGGAGTTCTTGCAGGACGACCTCGGAGAGGAGGGCCTGGCGCGCTCCGTCGTCGTGGTCGCGACCTCTGACGAGCCGGCGCTGATGCGCCGTCAGGCCGCGTATCTCACGCTCGCGGTCGCCGAATATTTTCGCGACGAGGAGCAGGACGTCCTGTGCCTGATGGACTCGGTGACGCGCTTTGCCATGGCCCAGCGCGAGATCGGCCTGTCCGCCGGCGAACCGCCGACCGCCAAGGGCTATACGCCGACCGTCTTCACCGAGCTGCCGAAGCTTCTGGAGCGCGCCGGACCGGGCCTGGGCGAGGGCGCCATCACCGCGATCTTCACCGTGCTGGTCGACGGCGACGACCATAACGAGCCGATCGCGGATGCTGTCCGCGGCATCCTCGACGGCCACATCGTGATGCAGCGCTCGATCGCCGAGCGCGGCCGCTACCCCGCCATCAACATCCTCAAATCCGTCTCCCGCACCATGCCGAAATCGGCCGACCCGCAATTCTGGCCGACCATCCAGCGGGCGCGCCAGGTGATGGCGACCTATGCCGACATGGAGGAATTGATCCGGCTCGGGGCCTACCGCGCCGGCTCCAGCCCCGAGGTCGACGAGGCGATCCGCCTGCACGAGCCGCTGGAGGCCTTCCTGCGCCAGCGCAAGGACGAAAATGCATCATTGGCGGACGGCTACCGCCAGTTGGCGCTAATCCTCGGCAATTTGGAAACGGAACGCTAACTTTGTCCCGTCATCATCCCATCCCACAGAGTAGCAGAGCCGGTCTTGGCCCCAGTCGGGCCCGTGGGGAGACCGGTGTTGTCCCACGTGCAGCCAAGGGACTTCTGGGGAGTACGAGTCGATGAAGTCACGTGATACCCTCATTCGCCTGAAGAAATTTCAGGTCGACGAGAAGCGCCGCCGGGTCACCCAGATCGAGACCATGATTGCCGACTTCCAGCGGATGTCGACCGATCTCGAACGCGAGATCTCGACCGAGCAGGAGCGTGCCGGGATCAACGATCCCTCGCACTTCGCCTATCCGACCTATGCCAAGGCGGCGATCCAGCGCCGCGAGAACCTGACCCGTTCGGCCGACGAGCTGAAGGGCCAGCTCGACGAAGCCAAGGCCGCTCTGGCCGAAGCCTTTGAGGAACTGAAGAAGGTCGAGCTCCTCGACGAGCGCGACCAGGCCCGCGAACGTGCCGAGGAAAACGCCCGCGAGCAGGCCGACCTCGACAGCATCGGCCTGATGCGTGCCCGCATGGGCGCCGTTGCCTGAGGCACTAGCCGCCAGACCTGCGAGAATTTTGCAGAACCCGGACCCGGAAGGGCCGGGTTTTCGCATGTGCTGTCCACAGCGTGGCGACGCGCCCCCTTGGTGGTCGGCTTTGTCGCGCGCTATGGTGGCGGAGTGCCAGAGCCTGCGCGGAACGCGACGGGCCGCGCATTGGGGGGCTGAATGCTGACGCCAGCAGAGCTGGTCGGGCTGATTGGGGCGGTAGCGCAGGGCGATCAGGCCGCGTTCGAACGCCTCTACGTCGCCACGCGCGCGAAACTCTTTGGCGTCGTGCTCCGTATCTTACGCCGACAGGATATCGCAGAGGAGGTCATTCAGGAGACCTACGTCAAGATCTGGAACAGCGCCGGCCAGTTCAATCCCGCTCTTTCGTCGCCGATTACGTGGATGGCGTCGATCGCGCGCAACCGCGCCATCGACATCGTGCGCAAGAAGACGGAAGTCTCCATCGAGGAAGAGCCGCAGGCGATGGAAGTCGCAGGCGACAGCCCCGATCCGCTGGCGCGGAGGGAGATGACCGAGGAATTGAAGCGGCTCCTGGAATGTATCGGCCGGCTCGAGCCGGACCGTCAGAGGCTCGTGCTTCTCGCCTATTACAACGGCTGGAGCCGCGAGCAATTGGCGGAGAAATTCGCGGTGCCCGTCAACACGGTGAAGACGTGGCTCCGCCGCAGCATGTTGGATATTCGCGCATGTCTTGGACTATGAGGCTTGGGCTATGAGGGCTTGGGCTATGAGAGCTCATACTGTGAGGGTGGGTCTGGACTGCAAGTGATGGCCTATACGGAGGACCATATCGCGCTCGCCGCGGAATATGCGCTCGGTACGCTCGACGCCGACGAGCGCGCGCAGGTCGAGACCATGATGGCGGTGGACGAGGCGTTCGCCGAGATCGTGCAGGCGTGGGCGTACCGGATCGGCGTGCTCAACCAGATGGTCGGCTCGATCGAGCCGCGTCCGATCGTGTGGGAGAACATCAGGTCCGAGCTCGCGCGGACGGACTTTGCGCAGGAGCCGCCGGCGCTGCAGGACGTCGCGCCGCCGCTACCGCCATCTGTGCCGGAATTATCCTCGCTCGACACCGTGCCTCCGGAGCTGCCGTCGCAGGATATGCAACAACCGGGGCCGCAGCCTCCCGAAGCGGAGCAGGGCGAAGCGGTGCGCTCCGAGCGCGACGCGATTCCCGACGTCGTGCCGATATTCATGCCGCAGGTCCATGCGCCAGACCCGCAGGTCGCGCGTGTGCCGCCGGCGCCGGTCGCCGACAACAGCAATGTGATCCGGCTCGAGGGCCGTGTGAAGCGCTGGCGCACCATCGCATCCGCCGTCGGTGCACTCGCGGCCGCGCTGCTCGTGACGCTGTCGCTTCAGATATTCCGGCCCGAGGCGCTGCCGGGCGGCTTGCGTCCGCCCGTGCGCATCCAGACGGTCGAGGTGAAGACACCGGCGTCGCTTCCGCCTTCGTCGCAATACGTCGCGCTGTTGCAGGGCCAGGGCGGCGGTCCCGCCTTCATCCTCACCATCGACGGTGCGTCCAGGAATTTTACCGTGCGCAAGGTCGGCGCGACGCCGGAGCCCGGCAAGAGTTTCGAGCTCTGGCTGATCTCCGACAGGCTGCCGGGCCCGCGCTCGCTGGGCGTGATCGGCGCAGGCGATTTCACCGCACGACCGGTGCTCGGTTCGTACGATGCCGACGTCGTCAACGGCGCGACCTACGCCGTCACTGTCGAGCAGACGGGCGGCTCGCCCAACGGGCAGCCGACCTCGGCGCCGGTATTTTCCGGCAAGCTGATCGAGACCGTGCCGCCGTCCCAGCCGCAGGCGCCCGCGAAGAAGTAGACGCGCGCTGTCGCCACGGTCCGTCCCGCCGTCGCATCCCGACAAGTCCCGCCGAATCCGCCCTCGATTTGAACCTCTGCGCATTTCGCCGCGTCAAATGCCCGGAATTTGCAGTCGGCGCCGCCGATCATGGTGCCGGAGAGGGGCGAGAAATCAGATGGATGCAGCGAAAACGTCGGGCATCTTCGTTCACCAATATGCAGGGCTGCCACACGGCCCGGCCTTCGAACATTGGCGCGAGCGGACCTTCGGTTGCTGCGGCCTGGATATCGGGCCGAGCCGGGGCGACAGCATCGATTGCCGGCTCCAGGTCAGCGTGGTCGATAATATCGCGCTCGCCATTCCCGAAGGTGCCTCCGCGCAATATTCACGCACCCAGAGCCACCTTGCCGACGGCAGCGACGATCTCGTCCTGATCGCGGGCCATGCGGGCCTCGTCCGCGTCGGGCAGAACGGCCATGCCGTGGAGCTTGCACCCGCGCAGATGGTGCTCGTCGACATGGGCATCACCGGCACCGTCGGCCATAGCGACGAAGATCGCTTCACCACCATCCGCATGCCGCGTCGCGCCCTGCTCGAGATCAATCCGCGCGCCGAGGACAAGCTGTCGCAAGTGCTCTCGGACGGCGCGGTCGCCGAGACGATCTTCCGCTACCATTCCCTTGCCGCCCATCAGGCGCCGCATCTCGATGCCGTCGGCCAGCGCCTCACCGCGCAGCACATGGTCGATCTCGTCGGCCTCCTGCTCGGCACCGACGCCGAACATGCAAGTCTCGCGCGCGGCCGCGGGCAGGCGGCGGCCCGCCTCGATCTCATGCGCGCCGACGTGATGGCTGCGCTTGGCCGCAACGATCTCTGCCTGTCCGAGATCGCCACGCGCTCCGGCCTGAGCCCGCGCCAGGCACAGCGCCTGTTCGAGCAGGCCGGAACGACCTTTACCGAATTCGTGCTGGAGCAGCGCCTGCTGCAAGCGCGCAAGCTGCTCGGCGATCCTCGCGCCAGGGTCCGCAAGATCAGCGACATCGCGCACTCATCAGGCTTCTCCGATCTGTCCTATTTCAACCGTGCCTTCCGCAAGCGCTTTGGCGCGACGCCGTCGGAACTGCGCGAGGCCTGAGCCGCGCTGAGAATTTGTGCTGCGCGCCGGTGCCACCGCAGTTGGTCCGCCCGGCCGGATGAGCTATACCTGTCTGAATGGTCAGACGGCTTGATCGTTCGTCGCTTCGTCGTCGCTCTCTTGGGAATGCAGTCAACGGACATGGCGCGTATTGTCGTGCTCGGCGCCGGGTTTGCAGGTCTGTGGGCGGCCATCGGTGCCGCACGCAAGCGCGACGAGATCGGTGCGGCCGGTCGTGACATCGAGATCTGTGTCGTCGATCGCAATCCCTATCACAACATCCGCGTTCGCAATTACGAGGCCGACCTCAGCGAGGTCGCGCTTCCGCTATCGCAACTGCTCGATCCGATCGGCGTCCGTCACGGGATCGGCGAGGTCGAAGCCATCGATCCGGCCCGGCGCGAGATTTCGCTGGTCACGGGTAGCGGCGACGAGACGCTGGCTTATGACCGGCTGGTGCTGGCGCTCGGCAGCGAAGTGATGCGTCCCGCCATTCCTGGCCTTGTCGAGCATGCTTTCGATGTCGACACCTATCCTGCGGCGCTCCGCCTCGAGGGTCATCTCACTTCGCTCGGACGCAGCGCGCCTTCGCCGGGGCGCTCGACGGTCGTCGTGGTCGGCGCCGGCTTCACCGGCATCGAGGTCGCGGCCGAGATGCCCGACAGGCTGGCGCGCGCCGGCATCACCGGCAGCCGCCGTATCATCCTCGTCGATCCCAATCCGGCGGTGGGCGCCACCATCGGCGCGCACGCGCGTCCCGTGATCGAGACGGCGTTGGCCTCGCTCGACGTCGAGACACGGCTTGGCGTCCGCGTCGTCTCCGTCGAGGCCGCCGGCCTGCGCCTGAACTCGGGCGAGTTCATTCCGACGCGGACGGTGATCTGGTGTGCCGGGATGCGCGCGAGCCCCCTGGCGGCGAGCTTTCCGGACGCACGCGATCGCCTCGGGCGCCTTCTCGTCGATCCCCTGTTGCGGGTTGCGGATGTCGGCGGTGTGTTCGCCGCCGGCGACGTCGCCTCGAGCGTGGTCGATGGCTTGCATCCGACCGTGATGTCCTGCCAGTTCGCGCGTCCCATGGGCCGCTTTGCCGGCCACAATGTCGTCGCCGATCTCGCAGGCCTGCCGATGCTGCCGCTGCGCATCGACTGGTACGTGACCGTGCTCGATCTCGGCGGCTGGGGCGCACTCTATACGGAAGGATGGGACCGCGAAGTCCGTGCTATCGGCGCGGCCGCGAAGGCAACCAAACAGACCATCAACCGCAAGCGTATCTACCCGCCGCTCTCGGGGCGCAAGGACGAGCTGTTCGCCGCGGCAGCGCCGACAGTGCAGGCGCCGCCGCCGACTTATGGGGCGCGGTAGGCATCTGATCGGTGGCCGGTTAGAGCACGACGGCCGGGCACCTCCGTCATGGCCACCCCGTTACTGCATCTACAAGCCCTTGCGTTGCGCGACGGGCAAAACACGCGAGTGGTGGGTCAACACCATCGTCGATAATATTCCACTTTACCGAAATTCGGAAACGGCGTATGTCTCGCCTCACTCCGGCCCAAGGAAGAGGGGCGTATCGCGATCGTCACGAACGCGGGCCGGACGGCGGCGGACGCTGATAACATCGGCGCGAACGGCTTCGCAGGGCGGGCAACCGTGAGCGAAGACCTCGCGCACACGACCGGTGTGATCGGCGTACGGCAAAATCGTGTGGTCCTGGCGCCCGGGGTCTGTGCGCCAAGTCTTGCGGTGATGTGGCGGCCCGACCGGGTCCGCGCATCAGCCATCCGCAAGGCGACGGGGGCAATAGTGCATCGCTCCCCGAGGAGAGCACGGCATAAGCCGTAAAACCGCTGCGCAGGGAAGGCCGGTTGTTTGGCTTCACCTGTATGCCGCTGTGCATTTTTCTTACGACAACTTCGCACAGTGGACCGCGGGTGCCAGCCGGCACCCGGTCTTCCCTGCGCCCTCAATCGAGGGCAAGGCGACGAAGCAAAGCTCGGGCGAAATGCGCCGCGAGAGGGCGAAGGTGTGTCTACTGAAGAGAGGTCTCGTGCCCCGGACGCTGCGCAGCACGAAGTGATGCGCTGCAGAGCCGGGGCCCATGCATCAGCGGTTTGCGTGGCCTTCTGGGTCCCGGCTCTGCGCAGCAGCGTAAGAACGCTGCAGCGCGTCCGGGACAGGAGAGATGAATTCAGTCACGCGACGGAGGTACCTCCAGACATGAGAAAGCGCCCGTGGGGGGCGGGCGCTTTCTGTAGTCGACTTGGGGTTGGGGTCGTCTACATATCCACGTGGCGACTTTGGGGGGCTGATAAAGAGCCGCGTGAATTCCTGAAACTCAAATCTCCTTAGCGAACGAGCGAAACGTTCGAGCTGGTGATAGCGACCGGCTTGCCGGCCTTCATGACGCGCGCGGTCTGGGTCAGGCCTTCGTCTGAACTCGTACGCGCCGTGATGCCGAGACCCGCCACCACGATGCCGGCGACAAGCGCAACGACCACGATCTTGAGGTGGGTCGACCGATCTGCGCTGTAAATCGAGTGGTTCATGGAAGGCTCCTGCCGCCATCTACCCGAAGTAGTCGCCCGCTTGTTTGGACAGGTTCATACTCCCGGTGCCCAACAACCTAGTATTGGGCGGATTCGTTCCCAAGAGGCGATCACAAGAGCGTGACAAGACGTGAAGAACCGCGATCAAAAACGGCCCTTGTTCGTGCGATTTCGCAATTATTTCAAAGCGGTAATGTATCCGTCCGGTGCCTTGCCAGCCGTTCGTCGACAAGGCGCCCGAAACTGAAAAACCATTTGCCTGTGGCCAAAAAA
This sequence comes from Bradyrhizobium sp. LB14.3, assembly GCF_040547985.1. Lineage (NCBI taxonomy): Bacteria > Pseudomonadati > Pseudomonadota > Alphaproteobacteria > Hyphomicrobiales > Nitrobacteraceae > Bradyrhizobium > Bradyrhizobium sp. LB14.3. The sequence goes on along the minus strand of NZ_JBEPQT010000024.1, from coordinate 85,103 downwards.
CACACGGCTTCTTAAGGCAAATCAGATGCTTCCGACTGTTTTCAACCTCGCCCGGGGGTGGATTTCGGCCTGCGACAGCACCGTCGTCTGGGCACGGAACCGCTCGACCAGGGAGCGCACGAAGGGACGAATTGCCGCAGAGGTAACCAGCACCGGGGCCTCGCCTTCGCGCGCAGCCCGCTCGAAGGCCTCGCGCACGCCGGTCATGAACTCCGACAGCTTTGAGGGCTGCATCGCGAGGCTGCGCTCTTCGCCTTGGCCGATAATGGATTCGGCAAAGGCTTGCTCCCAACGGGCCGACAGCGCAATCAGCGGCAGGTAGCCGTTGTAGGAGGTGTTCTGCGCACAGATCTGCCGTGCCAGACGGGCGCGGACGTGTTCGACCATGGTGGCGGGATTGCGCGAGAAGGCGAGCGAGTCGGCGATGCCTTCGAGGATGGTCGAGAGGTCGCGGATCGAGATGCGCTCGGCGAGCAGCAGCTGCAGCACGCGCTGGATGCCGGAGACCGTGACCTGTCCCGGCACGATGTCCTTGACCAGCTCGCCCTGCTCCTTCGGCAGCTCCTTGAGCAGCTTCTGCACCTCGCCATAAGAGAGCAGGTCCGACATGTTGGCTTTGAGCAACTCGGTGAGGTGGGTCGAGAGCACGGTCGCGGCATCGACGACGGTGTAGCCCTTGAGCGAGGCCTCCTCCTTGAGGCTGGCATCGACCCAGGTCGCGGGCAAGCCGAAGGTCGGCTCGGTGGTGTGGATGCCGGGCACCTGCACCTGGCTGCCGCCGGGATCCATGACCATGAACTGGTTTGGCCAGATCTTGCCGGTGCCCGCGTCGACCTCCTTGATCTTGATGATGTAGGTGTTGGCTTCGAGCTGGACGTTGTCGAGGATGCGCACGGCCGGCATCACAAAGCCCATCTCGATCGCGAGCGAGCGGCGCAGCGCCTTGATCTGCTCGGTGAGGCGGTCGGTGCCGTCGGGGCCGTTGACGAGCGGCAGCAGGGCATAGCCGAGCTCGATCTTGAGGTCGTCGATCTTCAACGCCGAGGAGATCGGCTCCTCCGCCGCAGCGGAGCCCGATGCGCCCGGCGTTCCCGGAGCGGGCGCAGCCTTGGCGGCTTCGTCGGCCTTGGCGGTCGCCCGCTTGCGGTTGCGCGCGTTCCAGGCAAGGGCGCCGGCGCCGGCGCCGAGCGCCAGGAAGGGGATGGTCGGAATGCCCGGCAGCGCGGCCAGCACCAGCATGACCGCCGAGGACATCGCGAGCGCCTGCGGATAGCCGGAGAACTGCTTCATCAGCGCCTTGTCGGCGGCGCCGGAAACGCCGGCCTTGGAGACGAGCAGGCCCGCAGCGGTCGAAACGATCAGCGCCGGCACCTGGGTGACGAGGCCGTCACCGACGGTCAGCAGCGTGTAGCTGCGGCCGGCGTCGGCAAAGGAGAGGCCCTGCTGCGCCACGCCGATGATCATGCCGCCGACGACGTTGATGAAGACGATCAAGAGGCCGGCGATGGCATCGCCGCGGACGAACTTGGAGGCACCGTCCATGGCACCGAAGAAGCCGCTCTCGTCCTCCAGCTCCTTGCGCCGCTCCTTGGCGACCTTCTCGTCGATCAGGCCGGCGGAGAGATCGGCGTCGATCGCCATCTGCTTGCCGGGCATGGCGTCAAGGTGGAAGCGGGCCGCGACTTCGGCGATACGGCCCGAACCCTTGGTGATGACGACGAAGTTGACGATGATCAGGATGGCGAACACGATGATGCCGATGACAAAATTGCCGCCCATCACGAAGCTGCCGAAGGCCTCGATGACGTGACCGGCCGCGTCCGTGCCCTCATGCCCGTGCGACAGGATCAGGCGGGTCGAGGCCATGTTGAGCGACAGCCGCAACATGGTCGAGATCAGCAGGACAGTCGGGAAGGCGGAGAATTCCAGCGGCGTCTGGATGAACAGCGACGTCATCAGGATCAGGATCGAAAGCGTGATCGAGATCGCCAGGAACAGGTCCAGCACGATCGCGGGCAGCGGCAGGATCAGCACCACCAGGATGGTGAGGACGCCGAGCGCCAGCGCGATGTCGCCGCGCCTGAGGATGTTGCCGATCTCGGCAAGGGTGGGGAAGCCGGCATTCGTGCTGCCTGCGCCCTGTCCCGCGGTGACATCGACCATGGTAGCTGCCTCTCCGCGCGACTGCCGTCCGCGCGCCCCAAACGTCTGCGCGGCGGCCGAAGGGCCGCCGTTCCGAAAGTGAGGCACCGCACTGGCGTCCACAGGGAACTCCCCGTTCTACGCGGCTGACGACACTCGACTCCACTCGGCAATTCTTGCCGGGTGTATGGTTAGCAAAGTGTTAACAGAGGGTGCGGCAGGAGGCCGGACCGGGGTATTTCGCGGCAGGTCAGGGACGAAAATCGTCATGCCCCGGGCTGGTCCGGACAGGCCCGGGCAATTCATCCCTGATCTGTCTGAAGACCACAGGTCCGCGCGCGCAGATGCGCGCTCGTCCTGACGTAGCCTTGCCGTGGTGATGATGCGGAGCGGGCGCGTCCTGCGCGGCGGTCTGGTGATGCGCATGTGCCCGCATGGTCGTGCGAGGAATCGCCATGCATATGGCTCGTCTGCATCTTCTGATGCCACACGCTGATTGCAAATTAATGGCAAACGGTGCGTTCGCCAAGCGCCTTCTTACCGCAGTGCACCGTGCATGCCCAATATCGCGCCACAATGCTTGACCCTGTGGCGATCCGCGGGCCATGGTCCCGCCCGTGCACGCACCAAATCATTCAGGACAAACGCCCGAGACATTCAGCCCTGATTCGCGTCAGGCCTGGATGCGGCTTGCCATTGCGCTTCTGATCGGCTCGATCGGCGGCGTCGGCATGTGGGCCATCGTGGTCATGATTCCCGCGGTGCAGACCGAATTCGCCGCCACGCGCGGCGCGGTGTCGCTGGCGTTCACTCTCATGATGTTCGGCTTCGGGCTTGGTGGCGTGATCGCCGGCAAGATCACGGATCGCTTCGGCATCGTGTGGGCGATGGCGATCAGCATCGCTTTCCTCGGCGTCGCCAATGTGCTCGCGGGTCTGTCGACCCAGCTCTGGCAGTTCGTGGCGGCGTATTTCCTGATCGGGCTCGGCACCTCCGCAACCTTCGCGCCGCTGATGGCTGAGGCCTCGCACTGGTTCGAGCGCTATCGCGGCCTTGCCGTGACCATCGTTGCGAGCGGCAACTACGTCGCCGGCACGATGTGGCCGCCGATGGTGAATTGGGGCATGCAGACGATCGGCTGGCGCTACACGCATATCGGCATCGGCCTCGTCTGCGTGAGCTTGATGACCATCCTGGTGCTGGTCCTGCGCACGCAGATGGGCGACGACAAGGTGCGCAATCATGCCAATGCTCCGCCGCCGCGGGTCGATCTCAAGCTTTCGACCAACACGCTGACGGTGCTGCTCTCGATCGCCAGCATCTCCTGCTGCGTGGCGATGGCGATGCCGCAGGTGCATATCGTCGCCTATTGCGGCGATCTCGGCTACGGCGTGGCACGTGGCGCCGAGATGCTGTCGTTGATGATGGCCTGCGGCATCGTCAGCCGGATCGGCTCGGGCTTCCTTGCCGACAAGATCGGCGGCATCCCCACGTTGCTGATCGGGGCATTGGCGCAAGGCTTTGCGCTGGTGTTCTATTTGTTCTTCGACAGCCTCGCCTCTCTCTACCTGATCTCCGCGATGTTCGGCCTGTTCCAGGGCGGCATCGTACCGAGCTACGCCATCATCGTGCGCGAGGCGATGCCGGCGAGCCAGGCCGCAACGCGCGTCGGCATCGTGATCTTCGCCTCGGTGTTCGGCATGTCCTTCGGCGGCTGGGTGTCCGGGATGATCTTCGATGCCACCGGCTCCTACGCCGCAGCGTTCGCGAACGGCGTGGCGTGGAACGCGCTCAATATCGGCATCGTCTTGACGCTGCTGATCCGCTCGCGGATGAATGCCGTCAGGACCGGCCCGGGTTTTGCGACCTAGACTGCCTGTCCCGCCTTCAGCAGCGAACAACCCGTGATCTTGTAGCTGCCGTCCGCCTGCTGCTCGAGCGTGTAGAGCGCTTCCCAGGCCTCGCCATTGGCATCGATGATATGGACGTGCTGGGCAATGCGGCTGCCCTCGCTCTTGCTATCACCGAATTCAAAGCTCTTGTGCCGGTAAACCGGCGCGTAGCCGTTTTGCACCATGGACATGAAGATATCGGGCGCGGGGAATAACTCCCTGACCGCCGGGGCGGCGTAGGAATAGGCGGCTGCCGCATCGCCGCGGCCGAACGCCTGCTCCTGGGCGCGAATCACGCCCTGCGCCGTTGCGACATCGTCGGCGCGTGCCGAGACAGAGCTGAAGGCGACAATGAGACAGACAAGCAAGGCGGCGATGCGCATGACAGGCTCCGCGTTGATATCCGGCGGCGCCGATCCTAGCACATCTGCTCAGCTATCGCTTCCGTTTCGCGACCGGCTTCGCCGCTCTTGCGGCGGGAGCCTTGGCTTTCGCGACCGGCTGTACGCGCAAGCCGTCGACGAACACGTCGAGCATCCGCAGCACCGAGGATTGCCAGCCGGGCTGGTCGTGCATGTAGCACATGCCGACGAGGGCCCGCAGCAGGTCCTCCGGACTGACGTCGCTCCGCATCTGGCCCGCCGCGACCGCGCGGTCGAGCAGCGAGCCGATTGCCTTGGTCAGACGGTCCATCGAGAAGGCAGCCAGGTCCGACGAACTCTGGAACGTCAGCGCCAGCGCGGCCGACATGCCCTTTTTCGTGGCAACGAATTCGACGTTGGAGCGCAGCCAGCGCCGCAGCGCATCGACCGGGTCCTTCGCATTCTTCAACTGCTCGGCAAGCTCGCTGAGGTGTTCGACCTCGCGCCGGTACACCGCCTCGAACAAATCCTCGCGCGTCGGGAAATGGCGATAGAGCGTGCCGATGCCGACGCCGGCGCGTTTTGCGACGGCCTCCAGGCTCGCCTCGGGGCCGCCCGCATTGAACACGGCTTTCGCCGCCTCGAGCACGCGCTCGCGATTGCGCAGGGCATCGGCGCGGGGCTTCCGGGTCTGGGCGGTGTGCTCGTCCATCCACGCAATGTAGATCACGAATTGGTTAGATTGAACCCTTGGCTAGCTGCATCGCGTTGATGCGCACGGGCTTTTGACGAATTCCAAATATTTCCTGCCGGCCCTTGTTAAGCGGAGGCTGCCTCCGTATCTTCGCGGAAGACGTTGGCTCGGATAATGTCCGGGCGGCGCGTATCGACGGCGGCCACGGCGGTGGCGCGCCGCGCGATCACTCATGTCCATCTCTGATCGGAGCCTTGTATGAACCACTCCATCAGCCTCACCGTGAACGGTGCGCGGCGCGAATTCGTCCTCGACGATCCGCGCGTCACGCTGCTCGATCTCCTGCGTGAGCGCCTCCATCTGACCGGAACCAAGAAGGGATGCGACCGTGGCCAATGCGGCGCCTGCACCATTCTCGTCGACGGCAAGCGCATCAACTCCTGCCTCGCGCTCGCCATCAGCCATGACGGCGCCGACATCCTCACCATCGAAGGCGTCGCGCGCGGCGACCAGCTTCATCCCGTGCAGGCTGCCTTCATCGCCCATGACGGTTTTCAGTGCGGATTCTGCACGCCCGGCCAGATCATGAGCGCCATCGGCATGATGAGCGAGGCGCAGGCCGGCAACGATCCCGAGCGCATCCGTGAATGCATGAGCGGCAACCTGTGCCGCTGCGGCGCCTATGCCGGCATCGTCGATGCCGTGCTCGACGCCCAGGCCGGCATGGATGAATCCAATCAGAGGCGCTCCGCATGAAGCAATTTGATTATGTCAGACCTGTCACGGTCGCCGAGGCCGTCGCTGCCGCCGCGCAGCCGGGTGCGACCTATCTCGCTGCCGGCACCAATCTGCTCGATCTGATGAAGGGCGGCGTCAGCCGTCCGGATCGTCTGGTCGACGTTACGCATCTTGAAGGGCTCGACCGGATCGAGCGCCTCGCCGACGGCGGTGTGCGCATCGGCGCATTGGTGGGCAATGCTGATCTGGCGCATGACGCGGACTTTGCAAGGTCCTATCCGGCCGTCGCTGAAGCGCTGCTCTCCGGCGCATCGGCGCAGCTGCGCAATGCGGCGAGCGTCGGCGGCAATCTCCTTCAACGGACGCGCTGCGCTTATTTTTACGACACGGCCAGCCGTTGCAACAAGCGCGAGGCCGGCAGCGGCTGCGACGCGCGCGACGGCGAGAACCGCACCCATGCCGTGCTCGGCTGGAGCGAAAGCTGCATCGCCACGCATCCGTCCGACTTTTGCGTACCGCTGGTCGCGCTTGACGCAATCGTCGAGATCGAGGGCAGGAACGGGCGGCGCGAGATCGCGCTCGACGAACTGCACCGTCTGCCCGGCAATACGCCCGAGCATGAATCTGCACTCGAGCCCGGCGACCTCATCGTCGCGGTGCGTTTGCCGCCCGCGGCCCGCGGCTTTGCCGCGCATGCGCGCTATCTCAAGGTCCGCGATAGAACCTCCTACGCCTTCGCCGTCGTCTCCGCTGCGGCTGCGTTGCAGATCGAGAACGGCAAGATCATGGAGGCGCGGCTTGCGCTCGGCGGCGTCGCCGCAAAGCCTTGGCGCGTCCGCGCCGCGGAGGACGTGCTCAGGAATGTTGCGCCTACGGTGGACGCTTTCCAGGAAGCCGCCCGGCGCGCGCTCACCGACGCAAAGCCGTCCGGCGACAACGCCTTCAAGATCGAGCTCGCGCGCCGCATCGTCGTGCGCGCGCTGACCCTCGCCGCCGCCGGTACGCCCGCGCGTATCCCCGCGCTGCCGGCCTCTCCCTTTGCCTCGACGTCCGGAGCCATTCATGCCTGAGCTAAATCTCACCAGCGCGCCTGCTCATCTGCGCCACGGCTCGAATATCGGCCAGCCTCTGACCCGCCGCGACGGGGTCCTCAAGGTCAAGGGGCAGGCGACCTACGCCGCCGACAATCATCCGCCCGGCATGCTGTTTGCGGTGATGGCCGTCGCCGGCATTTCGCGCGGCCGTGTGATCTCGCTCGATGTCACTGCTGCCAGGCGACATCCCGGCGTCGTCGATGTCATGACATCAGACCACAAGCCCGAACTCGCGATCGACCCAGAGATCAAGACCAACCCATTCGTGTTCAGGATGGAGGTATTGCAGAGCAGTGAGGTCCGCTACGCCAACCAGCCCATCGCCGTCGTGATCGCCGAGACGCTGGAAGCGGCCACGGAAGGCGCGGCGTTGCTGGCGCCGCGTTATGAGACGCTACCAGCGCTCGTCGGTCTCGATGCCGGCGACAGCTTCGTGCCGCCGGTTGTCGGCGTCGGCAATCCGACCGAAAATCACCGCGGCGACGTCGAGGCCGGCCTTGCTGCTGCCGAGAAGCAGATCGACGCGATTTACGAAACGCCGCCGCAATATCACAACGCGATGGAGCCGCATGCGATCGTGGCAAGCTGGGATGGCGACAGTCTGCAGATCGACATGCCGACCCAGGGTCTCATGCTGTCGCTTGAGCGTGTTGCCGAATTGTTCGGCATCGCGCACGACAAGATCCACATCCGCAGCCCGTTCCTCGGCGGCGGCTTCGGCTCGAAGGGGCTCATGGCTGGTCCTCCGGTCCTCGGCATCATGGCGGCAAAGCTCGTCGGCAAACCGGTCAAGCTGGTGCTGCGCCGCGAGCAGATGTACGGCCCGGTCGGTCATCGCGCGCCGACGCGGCAGCGGCTGCGCATCGGCGCCGACGGCGAGGGGCGCCTGACCGCGCTCGATCACCATGCGAGGACCGTGTCGAGCACGTTCGACGATTTTTACGAGCCCGCAGCGGATGCCTCGCACACGCTCTATGCAGCGCCTGCAATCCGCACCTCGCACGACGCCGTGCGCGTCAACACAGGCACGCCGCTATTCATGCGCGCGCCCGGCGAGGCGACCGGATCGATCGCGCTGGAGAGCGCGATCGACGAGATGGCTTGGGCCTGCGGCATCGATCCGCTCGCCTTCCGCCTGAAGAATTATGCCGAGGTCGAGCCGATCACCGGCAAGCCGTTCTCGTCCAAGGCGCTGCGCGCCTGTTACGAGCAGGGCGCGGCGCGGTTCGGCTGGGCGAAGCGACCGCTTCAGCCGCGGCAGACGCGCGACGATGCCGGCCTCCTGGTCGGCTGGGGCATGGGCACCGCGACCTTCCCGGCGCTGATGTTCCAGGCCGAAGCGCGTGCGGTGCTTCGCCGCGACGGCTCCGGCGCGATGGAGATCGGCGCGCATGACATGGGGCAGGGCGCCTGGACGGCGCTCGCGCAGATCGCGGCCGACGAACTCGGGCTTGATATCGACCGCGTCGAGTTTAAGGCGGGTTCATCCGACCTGCCCGATGCCGGCATTGCCGGTGGCTCCGCGCATACGGCGACCGCAGGTGCTGCAATCCACAGCGCCGGCGCGGCCGTGATCGCAAAGCTCGCCGATCTCGCCACCAACGATGAGCGCTCGCCGCTGTTCGGTGCCGGCAATGCCGGCGTGATCGCGCGCGATGGCAGGCTGATCCGACGCGACGACGAAAGCCGCGGCGAGGGCTATTCCGAGATTCTCGCGCGCGCCGGCGTTGCCGAGGTCGAGGCGCGCGGCACCGGCGCGCCGAATCCGGCGGCGATGGAGGAGTATGCGATGCACGCCCATGGCGCCGTGTTCGCGGAGGTAAAGGTCGATCCCGAACTCGGCCAGGTCCGCGTCACCCGCATGGTCGGCGCCTTCGCCGCGGGGCGTATCGTCAATCCGCGCATGGTGCAGAGCCAGCTGTTCGGCGGGATGATCTGGGGCATGTCGTTCGCGCTGCACGAGGAGGCCATCACCGACCGCCGCAGCGGCCGGATCATGAATGCCAATCTCGGCGAGTACCACATCCCGGTGAATGCCGACGTGCCGCCGCTCGACGTGGTCATGGTCGAGGAGCACGATCCGCATGTGAACGCGCTCGGCATCAAGGGCGTCGGCGAAATCGGCATCACGGGCAGCGCAGGCGCGGTCGCCAACGCGGTCTGGCATGCGACCGGCGTGCGTGTGCGTCGTTTCCCGATCCGGATCGAGGATCTGTTGACGCAGCTTTGAAGGCCTTCGGCCTGCCGCCGCCTCAAAACGTCGGCGGTGTGCAGGCCGAGATCACTTCGCACGGTTTGCCGCCGACGCAGCGAAAACGATGCGGACGACGGCTCTCGAAATAATAGGCATCGCCAGGATTGAGGATGCGCCGCTCGTCCTCGACGGTGACTTCGAGCTTTCCGGAGATCACGATGCCGCCTTCCTCGCCGTCATGGACGAGGTGGACGCGCCCGGTGTCGCCGCCAGGCTCGTAGCGCTCCTTCAGGATCTGCAGGCTGCGACCGAACAGATTGTCGCCGATCTGGCGGTAGGAGATCGGCTTCTTGCCGACCTCGGTCAGCTCTTCCGAGCGATAGAAGATCTTGCGCCGGCTCTCCGGCTCCAGCGCAAAGAATTCGGCGAGCCCCATCGGAATGCCGTCGAGGATGCGCTTGAGCGCCCCCACGGACGGGTTCATCTGGTTGGACTCGATCAGCGAGATCGTCGAATTGGTGACGCCCGCACGCTTGGCGAGCTCGCGCTGCGACAGCTTCTGCCGCGCCCGGATAAATCGCAGCCGTCCACCGATATCGACGCTCATGTCCTGGTCCTTGCTCTGGTCCCGTGTTGCAGGTGTTGCGGATCGCGCAAATATGGCCCGGCAGCCCCAGTCAAATCAATGGTTTACAGGTCATCAGAAAAGGACTTGTTGCGCTTTTAAAGCCGTGGCTCTGGTAGCAAGTCAGCAAAGGAGCGTGGCCCGTGACCCTTCATCAGATTCCGAACACCATCAAGACCGACTCGTTCTGGATGCCGTTCACGGCCAACCGGCAGTTCAAGAAGGCGCCGCGCCTGTTTTCCTCGGCCGAGGGCATGCACTACACCACCGTCGACGGCCGCAAGGTGATCGACGCTTCCGCCGGCCTCTGGTGCGTCAATGCCGGCCATGGCCGCAAGCAGATCTCCGCCGCGGTCGAGCGGCAGCTGATGACGCTGGACTTCGCGCCGTCGTTCCAGATGGGCCACCCGCTGGCGTTCGATTTCGCCGAACGCCTCGCCGAGATCGCGCCCAAGGGCCTCGACCGCATCTTCTTCACCAATTCCGGCTCCGAGTCGGTCGACACCGCGCTGAAGATCGCGCTCGCCTATCACCGGGCTAACGGTCAGGCGAGCCGCACCCGCCTGATCGGACGTGAGCGTGGCTATCACGGCGTCGGCTTCGGCGGCACCTCGGTCGGCGGCATGGTCGCCAACCGCCGCGCCTTCGCCACTCTGCTGCCGGGCGTGGACCACATCCGCCACACCCACGATCTCACCCGCAACGCTTTCGCCAAGGACCAGCCGGAGCACGGCGCCGAGCTCGCCGACGATCTCGAGCGTCTGGTGGCCTTGCACGGCGCCGAGACCATCGCCGCCGTCATCGTCGAGCCGGTGCCGGGCTCGACCGCGGTGCTGCCGCCGCCGAAGGGCTATCTCCAGCGCCTGCGCGAGATCTGCGACAAGCACGGGATCCTCCTGATCTTCGACGAGGTCATCACCGGGTTCGGCCGCCTCGGCACCCCGTTCGCAGCCAACTTCTTCGGCGTCACGCCTGATATGATGACGACGGCCAAGGGCATCACCAACGGCACCGTTCCCTGCGGCGCAGTGTTCGCAAGCCGCAAGGTGCATGACGGCCTGATGGTCGGCCCGGAGAACGCGATGGAGCTGTTCCACGGCTACACTTATTCGGCGCATCCGGTCGCCTGCGCCGCGGGTATCGCCACGCTCGACATCTACAAGGACGAAGGCCTCCTGACGCGCGGCGCGTCGATCGCCGAATACTGGCGCGATGCGCTGCATTCGCTGAAGGGCCTGCCCAACGTCGTCGACATCCGCAATTGCGGCCTGATGGGCGCGGTCGAGCTGTCGTCGCGTGACGGCACCGTCGGTGCGCGTGGTTACGACGTCATGGTCGACTGCTTCAATCGCGGGCTGTACTTCCGCATGAGCGGCGACTCCTTTGCGCTGTCGCCGCCGCTGATCGTCGAGAAGAGCCACATCGACGATATCGTCTCGATCCTTGGCGACGCCATCAAGCGGGTGGCCTGATAATTGCTCTCGCCGTTGCGGAGTGTCCTCTTGCAGCGGCGAGCGTAATGCCGCGGGAGTTTGACGAAGCGTGAAAGTTTTGATCCTCGGCAGCGGTGTCATCGGTGTCACCTCTGCCTACTACCTCGCGCGTGCCGGTCATGAGGTAACGGTCGTCGACCGTCAGCCAGAGCCGGCGCTCGAGACCTCCTTTGCCAACGCCGGCGAAGTGTCGCCCGGCTATTCGTCGCCCTGGGCCGGCCCCGGCGTGCCGGTGAAGGCAGTCAAATGGCTGCTGATGAAGCACGGCCCGCTGGTGATCCGGCCGAAGCTCGACCCCGTGATGTGGGTCTGGCTGCTCAAAATGCTGCGCAATTGCACCAGCGAGCGCTATGCGATCAACAAGAGCCGGATGATCCCGATCGCGGAGTACAGCCGCGATTGCCTGCGCGACCTGCGCCGCGACATCGGCATCCAGTATGACGAGCGCTCGCAGGGCACGCTGCAGCTGTTCCGCTACCAGGCCCAGCTCGACGGCACTGGCGAGGACATCGCCGTGCTCAAGCAATATGGCGTGCCTTACGAGGTGCTGAGCCGCGAGGGCTGCGTCGCGGTCGAGCCGGCTCTGGCGAGCGTGAAGCAAAAGTTCGCCGGTGGACTTCGCTTGCCGCAGGACGAGACCGGCGACTGCCACATGTTCGCGCAGGCGCTGGCCAAGCACGCCGAAGCGCTCGGCGTGCGCTTCATGTTCAACACCGGTATCGACCGCATCGTCACCGACGGCGCGCGCGTCAGCGGTGTCGCGACCAGCGCCGGAATGTTGCAGGCAGATAGCTATGTCCTCGCGCTCGGAAGCTGGTCGTCGCGTCTGGTCGCGCCGCTCGGCATCTCGCTGCCGGTCTATCCCGTGAAGGGCTATTCGATCACGGTGCCGATCAAGGACGCCTCCGGCGCACCGGAATCCACCGTGATGGACGAGAGCTACAAAGTGGCCATCACCCGTTTGGGAAATCGCATCCGCGTCGGTGGCACCGCCGAAATCTCCGGCTTCTCGAGCCAGCTCTATGATGCGCGGCGCGCCACGCTCGATCATTCGCTGACCGATCTGTTCCCGCGCGGCGGCGATCTCTCCAAGGCGACGTTCTGGAGCGGTCTGCGGCCGATGACACCGGACGGCCCGCCTGTGATCGGGGCAACGCAATACGCCAACCTCCATCTCAACACGGGCCACGGCACGCTCGGCTGGACCATGTCCTGCGGCTCCGGCCGCGTGCTCGCGGACATGCTGTCGGGCAAGAAGCCGGACGTCGATGTCAGTGCGCTGGCGGTGGACCGATACAAGTATCGGTTCGGCTAGAGCTCTTTCCTCTCGTCATTGCGAGGAGCGAAGCGACGAAGCAATCCAGAGTGTCTCCGCGGTGAGAGTCTGGATTTGCTTCGCTTCGCTCGCAATGACGGCTTGGAGGCTCCGCGTATTCCATCCATCACCGTCACCCTGAGGTGGCCGCTTCTTCAGCGGCCCTCGAAGGGCGACGGCCCGGCTCTATCGGGGCCGTGCATCCTTAGGCTCGCTTTGCTCGCACCTCAGGATGACGGGACTGAGATCGTGCTCGCGGAGCGAAAAGAAACTACCCCGCCCCCGTCACGCAATTCACCCACAGCACTACGGCCTTCGCATCTTCAGCCGGATTTGAAAACCGGTGTGGCCGGCGGCTGGCGAATCTAAAACTGTCGCCCGTCTTCAGCGACCACGTCTCGCTGTCCACCGTCAGCATCATCTCGCCTTCGAGCACGAGACCGGCTTCCTCGCCGTCATGGGCGTAGAGCTCATCACCAGTGGAGCCGCCGGGCTCCAGATGCACCAGGAACAGATTGAGCTGGTTGTCGGCACTGGCCGGACTCAGCAATTGCTTCGACACGCCGGTGCGCCAGAGTTTCAGTTCGGGCCGCTGAAGCCCGCGCGTCACGATTCGGTCGGATGCACCGTCGGCGTTCGGGCTCGCGCCGAACAGCGCGGCGATGCCGACGCCGAGCACGTCGGAAAGCGTCGCCAGCACGCGCAGCGACGGCGACGACAAGCCGCGCTCGATCTGGCTGAGGAAGCCGATCGACAGGTCCGTGCGCGAAGCGATCGTCTCGAGCGAGAATTGCCGGATGCGCCTGAGATCGCGAATACGACGCCCGACCGCGACGTCCATCGCCGGCTCGGCCGCTTTGGCGATAGCCTTGGTGTTGGCTTTGGCCTTCACCTTCTTTGCCGGCTTTGCGGCGGCCGGTCTGCGCATTCTTTTGCCACCGCTCACGTCAAACCGCTTCCTTCATGTGCATGAAAACCGCTTGCATCGCTCGTGAAAGTGTGACCAAATTTTCATATTGGTGAAAATAGGCCGAAACGGCTTGGCCCGCAACGTCTGAGATTATGACACGCGCGAGCGCCGCCATCGGCCGGACCCAAAGGGGAGTGCGATGAAGCGTTTTGGTCTGGCCGCGGTCGCGGCACTCGCGATTGCAGCAATGTTGCCGGCTTCGGCGCAGCAAGTGCTGAAGGTCGGCTCGACGCCGACTGGAATTCCTTTCACCTTCCTCGACACCAAGACCAATACCATCCAGGGCATCATGGTCGATCTCGTCACTGAAGTGGGCAAGGATGCCGGCTTCAACGTGCAGATCGAGCCGATGCAATTCTCGACGCTGATCCCGTCGCTGACTTCGAGCAAGATCGACATCATCGCCGCCGCGATGTTCATCACGGCGCCGCGCAAGGAAGTCGTCGACTTCTCCGACCCGATCTACGCCTATGGCGAAGGCCTCGTGGTGCCGAAGAGCGACACCAAGGCCTACGCCACGCAGGATGATCTGAAGGGCGAGACGGTCGGTGCCCAGGTCGGCACCGCCTTCGTCGACGCGCTGAAGAAGTCCGGCCTGTTCGCCGACGTCAAGGCCTACGACACCATCCCCGACATCCTGCGCGACGTGAACACCGGCCGCCTCAAGGCCGGCTACGCCGACTATCCGATCCTCGCCTACAATCTCAAGCAGGGCGGTTTCCCCGAGGTGCGTCTCGTCGACGGCTACAAGCCCGTCACTGTCGGTTCGGTCGGCATCGGCGTGCGCAAGGGCGAGACCGCATTGCTCGGCAAGATCAACGCCTCGCTCGCGAAGCTGAAGGCCAACGGCACCATCGACAAGATCCTCGATAAATGGGGCCTGAAGGCACAGGGCTGATCGACGCTGATCGACAGAGCCAATCGATGAAAGCTGATCGATGAAAGGCTTCTGGCACGACGCGGCTGAATTCTTCCCGATTCTGATGAGCGGCGTCGTGCTGACGATCGTCGTCACCATCGGCTCGCTACTGCTCTCGACGGTGCTTGGCCTCGTTTGGGCGATGATGCGGGTCTCCGGCATCCGCGTCCTGTCGATGCTCAGCGCCAGCCTGATCAATGTGATCCGCGGCATTCCGATCATCGTGCTGTTGTTCTACCTCTACTTCGTGATGCCGGATCTCGGCGTCACGCTCAGCGCGTTGCAGGCCGCGATCCTCGGGCTCGGCATCGCCTACTCGGCCTATCAGGCGGAAAATTTTCGCGCCGGCATCGAGGCGATCGACAAGGGGCAGATCGAGGCGGCGCAGTCGATCGGCATGGGCTGGTGGCTCACCATGCGCCGCGTGGTGCTGCCGCAGGCGGTGCGCATCGTGCTGCCGCCTTACGGCAACGTCATGATCATGATGCTGAAGGATTCGTCGCAGGCCTCGACCATCACGGTCGCCGAGCTCGCCCTTCAGGGCAAGCTGATCGCGTCCTCGACCTTCAAGAACACCAACGTGTTCACGCTTGTCGCCCTGATGTATCTCACCATGAGCATTCCGCTGATCCTGCTGGTCCGTCACTTCGAGAAACGGGCCGGCAAGAAATGATCGAGCTTACCGACGTCCACAAGAGTTTTGGCGAGAACGAGGTGCTCAAGGGCATCACGGCGTCGGTGCAGAAGGGCGAGGTGGTCTGCATCGTCGGTCCGTCCGGCTCCGGCAAGTCCACCATCTTGCGCTGTATCAACGGGCTCGAAAGCTACGACCGCGGCGAGATCAGCGTCGAGGGATTGAAGGTCGACCGCGACGCGCCGTCGATCGTGAAAATCCGCACCCAGGTCTCGATGGTGTTCCAGCGCTTCAATTTGTTTCCGCACCGGACGGTGTTGGAGAACGTCATCGAAGGTCCGCTCTATGTGAAGAAGGAGCCGCGTGCGCAGGCACTCGAGCGCGGCCGTGCCCTGCTGGTGCAAGTGGGGCTCGCCGAGAAGGCCGACGCACATCCGCCGCAACTCTCCGGCGGCCAGCAGCAGCGCGTCGCGATTGCGCGCGCGCTGGCGATGCAGCCCAAGGCCATCCTGTTCGACGAGCCGACCTCGGCGCTCGATCCTGAATTGGTCGGCGACGTTCTCGGCGTGATGCGCAAGCTCGCCGACGACGGCATGACCATGGTCGTCGTCACCCACGAGATGGGCTTTGCCCGCGACGTCGCGGACCGCGTGCTGTTCATCGACGGCGGCGTCATCGTCGAGCAGGGGCCGGCCAAGGCGCTGCTCAATCAACCCCAGCATCCGCGCACGCAGGACTTTTTGCGCCGCGTGCTGCATCCGCTCTGACCGGTCTTCGCCATGAATGCGCGCCTGCCTCTGCCGCCCTCGCTCTATGCCGACACTGCCGTCGCGCCGGTTGCCACGCCGCCGCTCGACGTCGACAAGACGGTCTCGGTCGCCATCATTGGCGGTGGCTACACCGGTCTGTCCACCGCGTTGCATCTGGCGGAGCAGGGTGTCGAGGCACTGGTGCTGGAGGCGCAGGAGCCGGGCTGGGGCGCCTCCGGCAATAACGGTGGCCACACCAATCCCGGTCTGAAGCACGACCCCGATCAGATCGAGGCCGATTTCGGCGTTGAGCTTGGCCGCCGCATGATCGATTTCTCCTACGGCGCGACGAATTTCACCCACGATTTGATCCGCCGTTACCAGATCCCGTGCGAGGCGCGGCAGAACGGCACGCTGCGCGCGGCCTATAACGAGGCCAGCGCCGCTGCGATCGAGACAACCGCGCAGCAGTGCATCAGCCGGGGCATGCCGGTGTCGTACCTGAATCGCGAGCAGTTGCGCGAGATGACCGGTACCGATCGCTACATTGGCGCCATGCTGGACACCCGCGGCGGCGATCTGCATCCGCTCAGCTATGCCCGCGGGCTTGCGCGCGCCGCGATCTCGGCTGGCGCGAAGGTCCATGGTGAGACACCGGCGCTGTCGCTGCGCCGTGAGGGCAGCCGCTGGCGTATCGAAACGCCGCGTGCGGTGGTGCATGCCGACAAGGTGCTGCTCGCGACCAACGGTTTCACCGACGATCTCTGGCCGGCGCTCCGCCGCACCATCGTGCCGGTGTTTTCCTCGATCGCCGCCACCGCTCCGCTTTCGGATGGGGTCGCGCGTTCGATCATGCCGACGCGTCCCGTCCTCTACGAGAGCGGCCACATCACCGTCTATTACCGCATCGATCAGCAGAATCGGCTGTTGATGGGCGGCCGTGGCCCGATGCGCTGGATCAACTCGCCCTCAGACGTCGCCTATCTCATGCGATATGCCGCGCGGCTATGGCCGCAGCTCAAGGGCGTGGCCTGGACCCACGGCTGGAACAGCCGGCTCGCCATCACCGGGGATCATTATCCGCATGTGCACGAGCCGGCGGACAACATCCTGATCTCGCTCGGCTGCAATGGTCGCGGCGTCGCGCTCTCGACCGCGATGGGCGCGCAGCTCGCGCGCCGCCTGATCGGCGGCGCCAAGGCCGCGATTGACATGCCCGTCACCGGCATCAAGCCGATCCCGATGCACGCGTTCTGGCCTGTGGGCGTGACGACCGCGGTAATCGCGGGCCGGGTGCGCGACCGGCTGGGGATCTAAGCTCAGCCCTCCGCCACTGCATCGGCCCAGGGCTGGAAAATCTCGACCGCGCCAAAATTCGTGTCGCGATCGCGCATCACCACGCTCGGGCAGGCGAATTTTTGCGGCAAGCACTGCACCCGCGCTTCTTCATAGTCGAAGCGCGCCGCGAGTGTCTCGCGTATGTCCGCCGGCAGCCTGATATCGCCGATCACGATCGCGCCTTCGCTGGCGTCGATGCGCGGCTGATGGATGGCGGTATCGAGGTCCATGCCAAAATCCATCGCAAAGGACACGAGCTGCATCACCGAGGGCAGAATGCGGCGACCGCCGGAAGCGCCGACCGCGAGCCGCTTGCCGTCTTTGGTCTCGGCGATGACGGGCGTGTAGTTGGTGAGGCAGCGCTTGCCTGATACGAGCGAGTTGGTGGTGCCGGGCGTCGGGTCGAACCACATGATGCCGTTGTTCATGGCGATGCCACTGTGCGGCGTCACGTATTTCGAGCCGAAGGATGACAGCAGCGTCTGCGTCACCGCCGCCATGTTGCCGTGGCGGTCGACCACGGAGAAATGGGTGGTGCAGGCGGGCGCCAGATATTCCGCGCCGAGCGAGCGCTTGCCGTCGGCATCGCCCATGTCCTTGAGGCGCTCGCGATAGGCCGATTGCAGGGCCACGGCATATTCGGCATAGGCGGCCGCATCCGGCGCGCTCGCCGGCTCCAAATTCTGTTGCAACAGGCGCAGCGCATGCGCCATCGTCGGTCCGGCCGTGAGCTCGGGCGTCGCAAAGACCTTGCCGCCGCGATAAGGAACCGCCAGCGGCTCGCGCAGATGGGCCCGGAACGCGGCGAGGTCCTCTACCGACAGCGAGCCACCGTCGGTATTGATGTCGGAAGCGATGCTTTTGGCGAGGTCGCCCTGGTAGAAGTCGCGCGGACCGGCGGCTGCGAGATGCGATAACGTCGCCTTCAGCGTGTCCAGCGGCAGTCGCGTCTCGGACTTGATGCCCCACGGCGCGCTCGGTGGCAGGCCGTCCTTCAGAAATGTTGCTGCGCTCGCGGGATAGCGTCGAAGGTCCGCCGCCGATGCCGTGATCATCAGCGTGGTCCACCAATCGACCAGTAGGCCTTCGCCGGCGAGGGCCGCTGCCGGCGCGACCAGATCTTTCCACGGCAGCGTGGCGTGGCGGCGATGCGCCTCCTCCATGCCGGCGACGACGCCGGGCACGGCAATCGCGCCGGGACCATGGATGTTGCGGTCGTCCTTCACCCGCTGCCAAGGGAACAGATCGGAGGCCGCGCCTTCGCCGCTGAGCGAATAGTCGGCGGCGCGCAGGCTTTGCGGCGCGCACATGCCGTAGTCGATCACCTCATAGCGATTTTCCGCGGCGCGGTAGAGCACCATCGCGCCGCCGCCGCCCATGCCGCTGTTCCAGGGCTCCAGCACGTTGAGCGCGAAGGTGGTCGCGACGATCGCGTCCACGCAATCTCCGCCCGCGGCCAGCACTTGTGCCCCCACTTCGGCCGCCCGCCGGGATTGCGAGGCGACGATGCCGCCTTTGGATGTGACGGCGGGCTTGCGGACGGTTTGGGCGCGGCTGAACTGGTGGGGCATGATGATGTCTGTGTGTCTTGGCTTGAATTGTCTGGGCTTCGTTGCGCTGAGCTCCGCAACTTGGCGGAGTGCGTGGACAATGACACATCACCCCCAACGAGAACATCGAAAGGGAGGCGCGACATGGCTGGTGTGAAGCAGGCGGGGGAGACGCCAAGACGCGAATGGCCGGGGCATAGGCGAGCGGAAGCGACGCCGTCCTTCGGACGGCTATGCCCGGGCATGACCAATTGAGAGACCGGTCAGTGGGGAGCAGAAGCCGCAGCGCTCAGCGGGCGCGATCCAGCCGGCTGGCCTGATACTTGGCGTGCCATTTCGGGCCGGGCCCGCGCATGTAGTGAAGCTCGGGGCGGTAGGGATTGCCCGCGACCCGGATCAACGTCTGCCATTTGGCGGCGACGAAGTTCAGGGGCTGGCGGAGCAGGCTCAATGACGGGAGCAACATGGCATCACCTCAGTGCGGCTTGCCGAGCATGGCAGCGAAGGGGAGGTCGAAGATCTCCTCGCCGTCGTCGCCGCTGATATGGATCACCCAGTCACGCCAGTCCTCAGTGCCGGGCGTCAGGATCATCGAGCGCATGATCTGAGCGGCACGGTCGCGGGCCTCGTTCAGATTGGCGACGGGGGTGCCGTACCGATCGACCAGCGTGCCTTCGGCATTGGAACAATGGAAATACATCTGAACCATACACGCCTCCTCGGAAAGCGATTGGGACGGCAAAGCAATACCACCCGAAGCATTCGCGAAACATTCGGGCCGAGCCCGGTAAGGGAATCTACGGAGATTGGTCGGGACGAAGACCCCTGCGGGTTTGATCACAAGGGGGTGTTGATCAACTGGACGGCGTTGCCGCGGCATGGAACAACTTTGAACGGAAAGTCCGGGAGGCGCCGTGAACGACCTCACATTCTGGCGTCAACGCCGAAGCCTGCGCGCATGCGCGGGCGCCTTGGTGGTCCTCCTGACCCTCGCCTCGGTAGGCTCATCAGAACCGGTCCGCAAGAGCGGCTATGCGATCGGTCCGGAGACCTGCGGCAGCGCCGATCTCGCCTTTCCAAAAATCCAGATCGACATGAAAGCGGGATTTTGCGCCGGTCTCGTCGCCAGCGAGGAGGATCGGCTGAAATTCCCGCGCTCGATCATCCAGGTGCCCGGCCGTGACCTGTTCGTGGTCGCCGACATGGCCGGCTGGGGCCACACCGATGGCCGGCTGCTGCTGCTCGACCCGCATGCCCCCCAAGGCCAGCGGTTCAGGAAATTGCTGACCGGTGTTGAGTATCCGTTCGGCCTCGTGATCGGCCCGGACAAGAAGCTCTATGCCTCGACCGCCGAGACGATCTTCCGGTTCGATCCGCTCGCCGACAATCCGCGCGACACGGTCGAGACCGTCATCCGTCACATGCCGGGCCGCCGGATCACATTGCCCGACGGCACCAGGCTCGACGAGAGCGCGCATCCGCTCAAGCAGTTTGTGTTCGACAGGAACGGCCGGTTGTTCGTCAATGTCGGCTCGCACAGCGACGACTGCATCACGCTGGCGCCGATCACAAAGCCTTGCGCAGCGGCCGAGGGTGCTTCCGCGATGGCATCGATCTGGCTGTTCACGCCGCCCCCGGGCGGCGTCTTCCCGGCGTTGAAGCCTGGCGATACCGACCCGCCGCACAGCGTCTATGCGCGTGGCCTGCGCAACTCGATGGCGCTGGCACTGCACCCGAACTTTCCCGATGCCGGCTATGCCTTCCTGCAAGCCGAGAACGGCCGCGACCTGCCTGACGTCTTCAAGCCGAACGAGGAGATCAACGCGATCGAGCAGGGCCGGCACTATGGCTGGCCCTATTGCTACGATTTGTCGACGCCGAGCCCCGAGTTCAGGATCGTATTGCAGTCGGGGGTCTACAGATCGCTGTGCACCGCCAACGCTCTCTACAAGGCGCCGTTCTCGCTGCTGCCGCCGCACGGCGCGCCGCTCGCGATGCTCTATTATCACGGCGCGAAATTTCCGGAGCTCGAGGGCAAGCTGCTGGTCGGCCTGCATGGCTATCGTCCGACCGGCAGCCGTGTCCTCGTCTACGACGTTGACGACCACGGCTTCCCGAAGCCCGCCCCGGCGCCGGTGCGTTACCACGTCAGCTGTGCGGCCGATCCGACCCACAGCTTTCAGACCGACGCCGGCGACGTCGCCGCCGCGCCGTTCGAGGAACTGATCGCCGGCTGGCACCGCGTCAATGGCGCGCGGCCGCAGGGCGCTCCGGTCGGCATGACGGTCGCGGAAGACGGCGCAATCTGGCTGGTCGAGGACAAGAACCAGACCGTGATCCGGATCGACCGTGCCGCGGGTGATGCGACGCCGCCGCTGCCCTGCCACATGCGCAGCCAGGCGCTGATCGATCAACTCGCGAACTTCGTTGCCGGGGACGCGCAGAACGGTGTCCGCCTCACGACGTTGCGTAAGGGCCTCGTCGAGAAGCACTGCGTTGGCTGTCACTCGGATTTCGGGCTGAAGCCCGGCCAATCGGACGCACAGAAGGACGCGACGGTGCTTCGCTTCATGCTGTCGCAGGACGGCTGGATCTATCCTGGTGATCCCGATTCCGGCAAGCTGCGCACGCGGCTTCGTGGGTTAGGCGCGGAGAAGCTGATGCCCCCGGGCGGGGAAAAATTGCCGAAGACCGAGCCCGGCTATGCGGGCCTGCGCGACACGGCGGATCTGCTGGTGGCGAAAATGGTTCCGGGCACCCGGATGCGGATCAAGTCCGGCCCGCCGCAGCGCAAGTTCTTTGGGAAAACGAACAAGGAATGCGGCGAAATACCGGCCGCCAAGGTCGTCGTCGTGACACAAAGGAACGTTGTAGACAAACCGGCTTCAGCCGCTTCTTTCGGCCGGCCGATCCCTATCTGAATGGCGAGTGCAGCGACGACGATGGCTATTACATCCGGCAGGAATTTCTGGTGCCTGTGCAGTAGCGTTCTTCTCGTCCTTGCGACGGCACCGGCCCGAGCGGAAACAAAGCTGTTCGAAAGCGTGCAGGTGACGCCACCGGGCGAATACACCTTCGGCATCGAAGGGCCGGCCGCCGACCTCGACGGCAATCTCTTCGTCGTCAATTTTGGCAAGCCCGGCACCATCGGCAAGCTGCCCGCGGGCAGGGCGACGTCGGAGCCGTTCACGGTGCTGCCCGAGGGCAGTGTCGGCAACGCCATCCGCTTCGCGCGCGACGGCACCATGTTCATCGCCGACTACAAGAAGCACAACATCTTCGCGATCCCGAAGGGATCAACCAACCCCGCGATCTGGTTTCATTCCGACGAGATGAACCAGCCCAACGACATCACGATCGCCCGCGACGGCACGATCTATGCGAGCGATCCGAACTGGAAGGGCAGGGAAGGTCACATCTGGCGTATTGCGAAAGCTGCCGACGGAACAGTGCAGGGACAGGTCATGTCGGCGCCGCGCGCGATGGGCACCACCAACGGCATCGATCTCAGCCCTGATGGCAAGACGCTCTATGTCGGCGAATCCAGCAACGGCCAAATCTGGTCCTACACCATCAGCGGCAACGAGCTGACAGGCGCAAAACTCGTCAAGGCGTTTCAGCCCGACACCGTCGATGGTTTGCGCACCGACATGGCCGGCCGCCTCTATGTCGCGCGTATTCTCAAGGGCACGATCACGTTGATGAAGGCCAACGGCGCGGTCGAGCGGGAGATCGCGTTGAGGGCCAAGGAGCCGACCAACCTCGCCTTCGGCGGCAGCGACGGGAAGACCGTCTTCGTCACCCAGCGTCAGGGCGGCTTCGTCGAGTCCTTCCGCACCGACCAGCAGGGCCGCGAGCACTGTCTTCAGCGCGGGCGCTGCTGAGCATCAGAGGCGATCTGCTTCCGGCGCAGGGCGGTGCGACGGGGGCGGCATTCTTCTTGCTTGCGTCTGGCCGCCGCAGGGATTTAGACCACTGTGGCACCATCAAAGCGACCACGGAGTGTCTGAGTGAAAGCCGTCCATACCGAACTGCATCGCAGCCACGATCCGCAATTCTTCCTGGTTCGCGGTGTCGTCAAGCGCACCACCGAGCAGCCTGAACGTGCCGACCGCCTGCTCAAGGGGCTGAAGGACGGCAAGCATCAGCTGGTCGAACCGACCACATTCGGGCAGGGGCCCCGCGCGCGCATTCACAGCCCGGAATATCTGTCGTTCCTGAGCGAAGCCTGGGAGGCCTGGACCGCGCTTGGCGATTCCGGTCCGGAGATGATCGGCAACATCCATCCGGTGCGCCATGCCGCGACTTATCCCACTCACATCATAGGCCGGCTCGGCTGGCACACCGCCGACACCGCGGCGCCAATCGGGGCGGGCACATGGGCTGCGGCCTGCGCAGCCACCGACGTCGCGGTCACCGCGGCACAGATGGTGCTGGACGGCGAGGATGCGACCTATGCTCTCTGCCGTCCGCCCGGCCATCACGCCTATCGCGACATGGCCGGCGGCTTCTGCTTCCTCAACAACAGCGCGATCGCGGCGGCGCATCTGCGGCAGAGGCACGAGCGTGTCGTGATCCTCGACGTCGACGTCCATCACGGCAACGGCACGCAAGGCATCTTCTACGCGCGGCCCGATGTCTACACGGTCTCGATCCATGCCGATCCCGTCGCGTATTATCCTTACGTGTGGGGCTACGCCCATGAGCGCGGTGAAGGTCCCGGCCTCGGTACCAACCTCAATATCCCCCTGGCGATCGGCACCGGCGACGACGGTTACATCCAGGCCATGGACGTCGCGCGCAAGGCGATCGAATCCTTTGCGCCCGGCGCCCTCGTCATCGCGCTTGGCCTCGATGCCTCCGAGCACGATCCGCTGAAGGGATTGGCCGTCACCACGCCCGGCTTCCGCCGCATCGGCCAGGCCATCGCGAAGATGGGCCTGCCGACCGTGTTCGTGCAGGAGGGCGGCTATCTCTCGGATATTCTGGGCGCCAATCTGACTTCGGTATTGGCGGGATTCGAAGAGGCGCGGTGAGGGGGCAGCCCTCTAATCCCTGAACAAAATCTGCTCCAGCAGATCGATCCGCTTGATCCGGATGCTGCTGCCGTCGATGGCGATGATGCGGCGGTTCTGGAAGCGCTTCAGCATCATCGTGACCCATTGCCGGGTCGAGCCGACCATGGCCGCGATCTGGTCATGGGTGATCTTGCGGTTGATGACGATGCTGTCGCCATCGGCAACGCCATGAAGCTCCGACAAAGTGAGCAGGAACTGCGCCAGCCGTTCGATCACCGAGCGCGTGCCGAGGATCTGCGCCATCGAGGAGTAGCACTTGCCCTTGGCAATCAGGCCGTCGATCAGCGCCAGCGCGAAGCTCGGCATGGCGGTCAACAACTTCTCGAGCGCAGGGCCGGAGAGTGCCGTGATCTCACAGGCCTCGATCGCAATGCCGGACCACATGTGAATGCCGCCGCCAGAAATCTCCGGACCGCCGATGAAATGTCCAGGCGTCCAGTAGGCGAGTGTGATTTCGCGCCCCGAGGGCGCTGTATAGTAGACCCGCACCTGACCGCCGCGGATGATGAAGATGCCGTCGTGGCCGTCGCCCTGGCTGAATACCATCCCGCCCTGGGGCACCGTGATCGTGCGGCCGGCCGCGTGAACGCGCGATTGCTCGAGCGGCGACAAACGGCCGAGGAAATGCGCACCAGCATTCAATCCGTCGATTGTCTCGCTCATGAACAGCGCCGAGCTCGCCGTCTTCGCACGTGTGCCGCGGACGGCATGCGTCTTCTCGCGGTCGGTCCAGTCGAACTGAACGCCTGGGTGAGGCTGGTCGGTGAAAGCGGCAGGCTCGATCGCGGCAGCTTCCTTGAGTATGGTCATCGCAATCCGTTTAGGTCTCAGAGGTCTTGCGAACAGGTAAGAGCGGCGGTGGTGCGATGTCCATCTCTTTGCGATCGTTCCAAATCACTTAGCAAAGCTTGATACGCGCGACGATCGACCGCGAAACGTTTCCTCTGCCGATGGCTTTGTCTTGAGAAAATCCTTTGCGCCGCTGCATGACGAAATCACGACGTGAGCGGTCTGCGACAGCGATGCAAGTAATTGCTTCAACCCTGGCGCCACGCCTTCGATAGTCCCAGCTCGCGTCGCCGCCGGCATGGGCCGGCCTCCGAGGACAGTTTGATGATCGATTTGAGCTCTGTGAGAATGAGTGCAGCCGTCATGGCCATCACCGTCGCCATGTTGGGTCCGTCGCAGGCCGAGACGATCCGGGTGGCGGTCGGCACGCAGGATACGACCATCAACTGCGCGACCGGCGGGCTGCTCATTCGCGAGCTGAAGCTGCTGGAGAAATTCCTACCCCGTGACGGCAAGTACAAGGATGTGGCCTACGACATCCAGTGGAAGAACTTTACCAGCGGCGCGCCGCTCACCAACGAGATGGTCGCAGGCAAGCTTGATTTCGGCGCGATGGCGGATTTTCCAGGATCGCTGAACGGCGTTGCGTTCCAGAAGGCGGGGCGCCGCAGCCTCTTCATCAGCGTGCTGTCCGGCAGCACCAAGGGCAGCGGCAACGGAATCGTGGTGCCGTTAAATTCGCCGGTGCAGTCGCTCGACGAGCTCAAAGGCAAGACCATCTCCGTACCCTTTGCCTCGACCTCGCACGGCATGTTGCTCCGCGCCATCGAGGCCAAGGGCTGGAATCCCGAGACCGATGTCAACATCATCACGCAGGCGCCCGAAGTTGCAGGGCCGGCCTTGCAGACCGGCAAGATCGAGGCGCATGCCGATTTCGTCCCGTTCGCCGAACTGTTTCCGTGGCGCGGTTTTGCGCGCAAGATTTTTGACGGCGCGCAGGCAAACGCGCCGACGTTCCACGGCGGACTGGTCGACGCCGACTATGCCGAAAAATACCCGGAGATCGTCGTCGCCTATTTACGCGCTGCGCTCGAGGCGGATCGCCTGATCGCGGAGGAACCAGAAAAGTACAGTGAGCTGATCGCGAAGGTGACCGGCATTGACGCCGAGGTCGACTATCTCTTCCACGGCCCGCTCGGTCTTCAGACCCGCGACGTGACCTGGAAGCCGGAATACCGCCAGGCAGTCGCAACCTCGATCAAGACGCTGAAGCTGCTCAAGCGGGCGGATAGCGATCTCGATATCGACCAGTTCGTCACGGACAAGTTCATCCGCGTGGCGGCCGCTCAAGCGGGGCGGGATTACGACTCCGAGCTGACGAACTATGCGCAGCTTCCGCTTCGGGCCAAGGACGCGGCGACGGGCGCCGAGATCGGCGACGTCACCCGCGTTGCGCAGATCTGGGTCAGGGACGAGGCTCATGTGCGCCATTACGCGTCGCCCGAGAACGCGCTCAAGGCGCTCGCCGGCCTTGAGAAGGACGGCAAGATCATCCGCGTCGTCTACGCTCAGGATCGTGAGAGCGGCATCAAACTGTTCGCAAACCAGGCCTGGTTCGTGCGATCGTCCAGCGGCGAGCTGAGCGCGTTCCTGCTCAAGGACGCGGCCGAACGCTGGTCGAAGCAGCATGGCGGCGCGGTGCTCGACTTCACGGCGGCGCGTGAGTCGCTCATTGCGAGCCGGTAAAGCGATGGCCATCGTAATCCAGGCGCGGCCCGCTGGCATCCGATGGGTGATCCGCGGCCTGTCGATCCTTGCCTGCATTGCCCTGTGGCAGGTCGCCTCGACGACGCACCTCAATCTGGGGATCGTCACCTTCCGCAACGTGCCGCCGCCGGTCGAGGTCGTTCGATCCGCCGTCGCCTTGTTTCGGTCGCCAAAACTGACAGCGCATATCACCAGTAGTCTCTGGCGCGTGTTAGCGGGCTACGGTGCGGCGGTGGTGATCGGCGTCATCCTGGGTTTTGCGATTGGCCGGTCGCGCGCCGCGAGCGACCTGTTGCTGCCGCCGCTCGAATTGCTGCGGCCGATACCGGCGGTGGCGTGGATACCGCTGTCGATCCTGATGTTCCCGTCGTCCGAACTGTCGATGATCTACATTACCTTCATCGGTGCCCTGTTTCCGATCGTGCTGAACACGGTCCATGGTGTTGCGAATGTCGACCGCCGGCTGGTCGCCTCCGCCCGCAGCCTCGGTGCAGGCGGTTTCGCGATTCTCACGCAAGTGGTGCTGCCGGACGCCGCGCCGAGCATCGTCACCGGGCTTGCGATCGGTATGGGGACGTCGTGGTTCTGTCTCGTCACCGCGGAGATGATCTCCGGTCAGTTCGGGATCGGCTATTATACCTGGGAGGCTTACACGCTGCAGAATTATGCCGACATCATCGTCGGCATGCTGATCATTGGCCTGCTCGGCATGGGCTCCAGCTGGCTGCTGACGACCGCCGGGCGGCTTCTGATGCCCTGGCGCAGCTCAAGAGTTAGACGATGAAAGGCGCGGCGCGATGAATATTCGGGTCGCGGATGTCGACGCGAAGAGCGTCGGTCGCATCGACATTGCTGATGTCTCGATCTCGCTCGGCGAAGGCAGCGATGCGTTCGAGGCGGTGAGTGGTCTCGACTTTGCCATCGCGCCGGGCGAGCTCGTCTGCATCCTCGGTCCCTCCGGCTGCGGCAAGTCCACGCTGCTCGGCGCACTGGCCGGACATCTGCCGATTACGGCCGGCCGACTCGAGATCGATGGACAGAAGGTCCAGGGACCGAGTCCGGACCGTGGCATGGTGTTTCAACAGCACACGCTGTTTCCCTGGAAGCGGGTGCGCGACAATGTCGCCTTCGGCCCGAAGATGCGGGGCCTGGCGAGAAGAGAGCGCGACCGCGCCGCCGACACCATCCTGAAGCTGGTCGGCCTTTCCGGCTTCGAGGCGTTCTATCCGGCGCAACTGTCGGGCGGCATGCAGCAGCGCGTCGAAATCGCGCGGGTCCTGATCAACCAGCCGCGGGTGCTGCTGATGGACGAACCTTTCAGTGCGCTGGACGCGCAGACGCGCGCCATGATGCAGGAGGTCCTGCTCGACATCTGGGGCAAGATCCCGACCACCACGGTCTTCGTCACCCATGATATCGACGAGGCATTGTTCCTCGCCGATCGCATCGTTGTGATGAGTGCGAGGCCCGGCCGGGTGATTGAGGATGTCGTGCTGCCTTTCGGGCGGCCACGCAGCCACGATCTTGTGACCGAGCCCGAGTTCGTGCGCCTGAAGCGGCATGTCATGCAGCTTCTACGGCGGCCGGAAGGCAGCGAGCCGTTGGCACGGCTCAGTCCGCTCGGCGTCTGACCTCAAAACATCCCGCTCGCCGCGAGCGCCTTGCAGACGTGCTGCATCTCGGTCTCGTCTGCGACCATGTCGAGCATGATCGTGGTCAGCCCCTTCGCCGCAAACTCCTTCAGCTTCGCGCCGACCTCGGCGTAGCTGCCTACGAGGTAGGGGCAATCGGCCTGGAAGGTCAGGAACGGCAGCAGCCAGTAACCATTGTCCGCGAGCTCGCCGCTCTGGCCCTCGAAGAGGCGCCGCTTCCACACGGAATCGCTGTTCTCCACGGTGAGCGCGAGCAACTCACGATCGTCGGGGTTGTCGCGGAAACGCACCTTCGCCGCTTGCCGGGCTTCGTCGCGTCCCTCGCGCGCAAAAATTCCAAAATTCATGCCTGATACATCGAGGCCGCCTTCGAGATCGGGCGGCAGCATCTGCATCTTGATGCAGCCGGTCTCCTTCGCCACGCGCTGTGCCGGCTCGGACTGGCCGGCGACCAGAAATTCCGGCATCAGCTCCGGCGGCAGGCGCGGCCGCAGTTGCAGATTGCTTGCGCGGTAGAACCGGCCCGCGAAAGTCGCTGGCCGCGGGCTTGCCAGCAATTGGCGCATCAGCGCGACGAATTCGCCGAGCCGGACATAGCGGTCGGCATGCGACTGCTCGTCGCCCAACCCCTGCAGATCGCTGACCGCGGTGCCCGTGATCATGTTGAGATAGACCTTGCGGCCGTGGAGCTGCGCAAAGGACGAGACGAATTTCGCCGCCGTGAACGGGTGCATGTAGACCGGATTGACCGCGATCAGCGGCGAGGACCGCGTCGTTTCTGCCATGATGTGCTGGGCCATCGCCCAAGGCTCGACGAACACGTCGTTGCCTTCGAACAGAAGGATGCCTTCAAAGCCGTTGCGGTCGGCAAACTGGGCCACCCGCATCAGCTCGCCGACATATTTCTCGGGATCGCGGTTGCGCGAGATCGCCGGAAAGACGCGCAGCCGCCGCGGCGTCATTCAGCCGCTTCCTGGAGCGGCCAGGCATTGCGGGTGATGGGCAGGCCGCCGGTGGCGCGGGAGCCGTCGGCGATCGCGAGGCGATGCGAGGGCGACGGCGAGAGTAGCTGGAATCGCCACCCTTGCGGATCGTCGGCGATATCGGGCTTGAAGCTGATCTCGATCGCCTCTCGCGACACCTGCATCGCGAAAGCGTCGAGCGGCAAATTGAGGCCGAAACCTCTGGCCTTCAAATAAGCCTCCTTGAGCGTCCAGTAGTCGAAGAAGCGCTCGATCGCGGCGGGCTCCGGAAGTCCGCGCAGAGTTTCGACTTCTTCCGGCGCGAAGAACCGAAGCGCGGTGGACAGCGGCGCGACCCGCCGTGACACGGTCTCGACGTCGACGCCGACGGTCTCATGCCCTGACACGACGCAGGCAACGCAGCCATCGGCATGGGACAGGCTGAAATGCAGCGCGCTCGAGATCTTGGGCGATGCGACAAACGGCCTTCCGTAACGCCCGGCCGCAAATGACCAGTCGGTGGGCGCGACATTCGGCGCGACGTGCGAGAGCGCAAGCCGCAACATCGCGTGCGCGAAAATATACTGCCGCCGGTGCCGTTCGAACTTGAAGCGGTCGGCTCGTACCCGTTCGTCGACCGAGAGCAAACGCCGGCACGTATCGACCGCACCCGGCGCGTCAAAAGTCTCGATCAGTCCGACAAACAGTTCAATCCTGTCGTCTGCCATCAATTGGGCCCATGGCGTCAGGCCGGGGCCAAATCCCCTGCCATGACGGAAGAATCAACTGAGCAAGAATCAACTGAGCGGACCGCTTCTAGCGGTCCACTCGGGCGAATCCTTGTCGATTGCTGGTCGGTTTACGGGCGCAAGCTTGTGCGAGACACCAACTCGGCAAGCGAGCGGCCCATTTCCGAAACTGAAGCCTGAAGATTTCGAGCGGCGTCCGGGCCGCCGAGCCTTACTTCTTCTTCTTCTTCTTGGCCTTCTTGGAGCTGCCGAGCATCGAAATGCTGGCGTCGACGTCCTTCAGCGCGGACTGCAGCTTCTTCTTCTCGGCGCCGAGCAGCTTCTGCAGGGCCTTGCGGTCCTTGTCGCTCAACGAGGCGCCCTTGGTAAATTTGATGAAACCCATAACTAACGCTCCCGGTTGAAAATAATCGTCCAAATCAAAACGCGAGAATAATCTTGCGCGGTGGCGCCAAATAATCAAGATGCAACTTGGTCATTCACAGCTATGGCGAGTGAACCCGTATTCGCCCGTGCTTTGCGGCCGGTCATCCCGCCCTGCGATTGAGCAATCGGCCGAGCGGCGCGTTGGGTTGAGCGACGGCGGCCCCGAGCAGCGCGACGAGATCCTCCATCCACAGGCCGACCGTAGCGCCATCGAGCAGCTCGCTCTTGTAATTGCATGAACCGGTGATTCCGGTCGGCCGCTCCTTGAGCATCAGCGACAGCCAGGTCTGGTCGATCGGCAGCACCGGCTGGCCTTCGCGCGCGATGTTGCCGATCGACGCTGTCGTGAGATCGGGCAGATCGAGCGGCTGGCGCAGCGGATTTTGCAGCGTGAAATAGACCTGGAGCAGCGAGGCCGGATTGACCCCCTCCTGCTCCAGATGATCGGCCAGGATGTTGAACGGCAGCTCCTGGCGCGCATACGCGTCGAGCACGCTCTGACGGACCCGGGCCAGGGCCTGCACGAACGACAGCTCCGGCGTGATTTTGGTGCGAACGATCACCGTGTTCTCGAACGGACCGACGATCCGGTCGGTGTCCGGCTGGGCGCGATTGGCCATGGCGGTGGCGATCGAGATGTCGTTGTGGCCGGTCCGCGCCAGCAGCAGGGCTTTCAGGCCGGTCAGCAGGCACATGAACAGCGTGCAATTGTGCTGGCCGGCGAACGCGGTGAGCCGGCCGATCAGCTCACGTTCGAGACTGACCGGACGGTGTCCCGTGGACGCGCCCGGGCTTGATCCCCCGTCGAAAACGGGTGTCGCCCCGCGCAAATTCTCCGTCCATTCGGCCGCCTGACGGCGGGCGGCATCGGTGCCGCACCACCAGTGCTGCCAGCGCACCATGTCTGAAAAGGCCGGCGGCAGTTTCGGCAGCGGCACCGACGGATAGCCGGCCAGCGCCGCATAGCGGTTGGACAATTCCTCGAACAGCACGCCGATCGACCAGCCGTCGACGATTGCGTGGTGCAACGTCAGCAGCAACACATGATCGCCGTCGTGGAGCCGCAACAGCCGGGCGCGCAGCAGCGGCGCGCGTGTGGTGTCGATCGGGGCATAGGTCTCCTGTTCGATCAGGAGATCGATCTTGCGGAGCTCCAGCGCCTTGCGCCGCTTGTTGTTGTGGGGCTGGCCCTCGCCGATCGTCTCGACAGTCAGGACACGGCCCAGGGTGCCGGGCGCGGCGATGCGGCTGACGGGCTCCCCGCCGCTCCAGCCGAAACTGGTTCGCAGCGATTCGTGCCGGCGCACGGCGTCGTCGATCGCCTGCGCCAGGGCGGCCAGATTGAGCGGCCCCTGGAGACGAAAGGCGAAAGGCAGGTTGAACAGCGGCAGTCTGGGAAGATTCTGCTCGATCCGGAGCATCTGGTCCTGCGCGATCGAGAGCGCGGGAGGGCCGCTTTCGGCCAGGCTCGCTCTCGCCAATCTTGCTGCGCTTGCAGCCGGCTTGCGCGGCTTTGCCGCCGCGGCCTCGTCGATCCGCCGGGCAAGCTCTTCGATCGTCGGCGCCTCGAAGATGGTCTTGATCGGCAGCGACACGCCGAGCGCACGGGCGACGCGCGCCATCGCCTGGCCCGCCAGCAGCGAATGGCCGCCGAGGTCGAAGAAATTGTCGGTGACGCCGAGGCTCTCGACCTTCAGCAGGTCGATCCAGATGTCGGACAGCACCTTTTCGGTGAAGCCCCGCGCCGGCACGGCCGCATCAGGTTCGGGCGCTTCCTGCTGCGCCGGCGCCAGCAGCGCGGTCCGGTCGA
Source organism: Bradyrhizobium sp. LB14.3 (assembly GCF_040547985.1). Classification (NCBI taxonomy): domain Bacteria; kingdom Pseudomonadati; phylum Pseudomonadota; class Alphaproteobacteria; order Hyphomicrobiales; family Nitrobacteraceae; genus Bradyrhizobium; species Bradyrhizobium sp. LB14.3. Next base: position 53,161 of record NZ_JBEPQT010000024.1, on the reverse strand, counting down.
TTTTGCCATGGGCGTTGAGCGGTACCCGATCCAGGAACAGGAAGGCGGACGGGATGGCATGGCCCTGCAGCCGGCTCTTCAGGAATTCGCGCAGCTCGCTGGCGCTGCTCCGGCTGCCTGACCTTGCGACGACATGGGCGATCAGCCTGACATCGCCGCTTGCTTCGCGACGCGGCTCGACGATGCCGGCGCGCACACTCGGATGGTCGGCAAGCGCGTTCTCGATCTCCTTGAGCTCGATACGGTAGCCGCGAACCTTGACCTGATGGTCGGCGCGGCCGAGGCATTCGATCGTGCCGTCGGCGCGGCGGCGGGCTAGGTCGCCGGTCCGGTACAGCCGGCTGCTTGCTTTGCGCGAGAACGGATCGGGCAGGAAGCGCTGCCGGTTCTGTGCGGGGTCGTTGACATAGCCGCGGCCGACACCGGCGCCGCCGATGCAGAGCTCACCGGTCACGCCGACCGGTTGCGGCTGCAGGCCTGCGTCGAGCACGTAGAGCTGGGTGTTCGGCAGCGGCGCGCCGACCGGGACATTGCCCGTCGTGGTCGCCGGCGGCTTGGTCAGGCGATGCAGCGAGACGTCGTCGGAACATTCCGACGCGCCATAGGCATTGATCAGCGGCACTTTCGGACAGCGCGCGAACCAGGCCTTGCAGAGATCGACCGGCAGCGGCTCGCCGGTCGAGATCAGGAGGCGCAGCCTCGCAAAGGCGCGTCGGATCGGTGCCTCGTCCATGCGATCGAGGATCACGCGCAGCAGCGATGGGACGATCTCGAGCACCGTGATGCCCTCGCGCTCGATCTCCCGCGCGAGCAAAATCGGGTCCCGCACGGTCGCGCTGCCGCAGACATGAACGCGCGCGCCGACCATGGGCCCCGCGAGGAACTGCCACACCGAGACGACAAAGCTCTGCGGCGCGGTCTGCGCGATCACGTCCCGGAACGAGAGGCCGAGCTCGGAGATGAGCGAGGCCAGATGGTTCGAAAGCCCGCGCTGCTCGATCATGACGCCCTTCGGCGCGCCGGAGGATCCGGAAGTATAGATGAGATAGGCGAGGCTGGAAGCCGTGCGCCGCGCCGCGCGGGCTGGCTTGGTCACCCCTGGCGTGATCGCGTCTTCGAGCGCGGCAACCTGGATGCGCTCGACCAGCGGTTCGAGCAGCGCCTCGACCATGGATGACTGCGCGCGTCCGGTCAGCAGCATGCGGGCACAGCTCGATCCGAGGATGGTCGCGAGCCGTGCCGGCGACTGGTCGGGATCAAGATTGAGGAAGGCCGCGCCCACCCGCCGCACGGCGATCATCGCGGCGAGCAGGTCGGGCCCGCGATCCGCAAGCAAGGCGACCACGGCCTCGGCACCAACGCCCTCCCGGGCCAGCCAGCGCGCGGCCGCCTGGCTGCGGCGCGCCAACTCGCGATAACTCAGGGATGTGCTGCCGTCCGACACCGCGATCGCGTTCGGCGTTTTCCTGGCTTGACGGTCGAAGCGTTCGCTTAGGTTGTCGCGCGTGGTGACATTGGCCGGCACGCCGCGGCCTTGCGCCAGCAGCTGCCGGCGTTCCGCCGCGGTCAGGAGTGGCAGGTGCGAGATGCGCTGCTCCGGATTGGCGATGACGGATTTGAGCAGAGTCTTGAACTGAGCGGCCATGCCCTCGATCGTCGCTGCGTCGAACAGATCGGTGGCATATTCGAAGAATCCGGTGAAACGACCGTCGGCCTCGACCAGTTCGAGCGTGATGTCGAATCGCGCCACCTTTGGATCGATCTCGATCCGCCGCGTCGACAGGCCGGAGAAACGTGCCGCCTCGATCGATGCGTTCTGGAGGATGAACATGATCCGGAACAGCGGATTGCCGTCGCTCCGGCGCGCGATCTGAAGCGCGCGCAGGACTTCCTCTATCGGGAGGTCCTGGTTGCGGTAGGCATCGAGCGTGACCTGCCGCACCCGTCGCAACATGTCGCCGAAGCTCGGATCGCCGCCGAAATGGTTGCGCAGGATCAGGGTGTTGGCGAACAGCCCGATCAGCCGCTCGCTCTCGATCTGGTTACGGTTGGCGATCAGCGATCCCGTCGCGACATCCTCGTGTCCGGTGTGGCGGAACAGTAGGCACTGGAACACCGCGAGCAGGGTCATGAAGGGCGTGACGCCCTGGTTCTGGCTCAGCGCACGCAGGTCGGCCGACAGAGTCCTGGAGAACTCGAGATAGCGACGGGCACCGTGTCCGCTCCAGACCTCCGGCCTTGACCGGTCGGTCCGCAGCGGCAGCGTGGTGACGCCGTCGAGCTGCGCCCGCCAGTAATCGAGTTGCTCCTTGGCGGCCGGCGTGTGCGCCCAGCTCTGCTGCCAGAGCGCAAAGTCGCGGTACTGGAAGGCGGGCGAAGGCGGTGCCATCACGTCGTTCTTGCGCGCTGCCGAATAATGGGCGGCGAGTTCTTCCCAGAACAGCCGCTGCGACCAGCCGTCGGTGACGAGGTGATGGACGTTGACCACCAGCGCGTGGCTGCTTTTGTCGAACGACAGCAGCGTGACCTTCAGCGGCGGCTCGCGCGCAAGGTCGAACGGATATTGCGCGAGCTTGAGGGCCTCGCGCCTGATCACAGCAGCTCGCTTGTCCGCGGAGCAGGGCTTGAGCTTGATCCGCTCGAACCGCGGCGGCGATTGCAGCACAAGCTGCGCCGGCTCACCCTCGCGTTCGACGAAGACCGACCGCAGTGCCTCATTGCGCGCAGCGACCGCAGTGAGGGCGGCAGAAAGCGCGGCGACGTCGACCTGGCCCTTGAGGAGCGCGACTTCGACGACGTTATAATTGTAGCGCGTTGGGTCGAGCCGCGAGAGCACGTGCATCCGCTGCTGCTGGAACGACAGCGGCGCGTCTGTTTCCGCGGCTTTGCGCCAGGCCGGCAGCATCGTCTCGCGATGGGTTGTGGCGGTCTCGACCCGGGCCGCCAGGGCTGAGACCGTGGCGCAATCAAAGATGTCCTCGAACGAGAAGACGACGTTGAAACGTTCGCGCAGGCGCGAGCGCATCTGTGTGGCCGCGAGCGAGTCCGCGCCGAGCGCAAACACGTCCTGATCGACGCCGACCTGCGGCAGCTCCAGCAGCCCGGCCCAAATCCCCGCGAGCTGGGTCTCCAGTTCGGTTCGTGGCAGCCGCGTCTCGTCGCCGCCGTCCACTGTCACGACCAGCTCGGCGAGTGTATTGCGCTTGACCTTGCCACTGGCGCCTTTCGGCAGCGTGGCGACGCTGCGGATCAGGCTCGGCACCTTGTAGGCCGCGAGCCGTTTCCGCGCGAACTGGCGCAACTGATCCGAGGTCGCCTCGGAATTCGGCCGCAGCACCACGACCGCGGCGACATTCTCGCCGAGCTTCTGGTGCGGGACGGCAAAGACGCCGGCCTCCAGCACCGCAGGATGGCTGAGCAGGACCTCTTCGACCTCCAGCGGCGAGATCTTCTGCCCGCCGCGGTTGATAACGTCCTTGATACGGCCGACGATGAAGAGATAGCCGTCGGCGTCGAGATAGCCGAGATCACCGGTCCGGAACCAGCCGTTGCGGAAGGCCGCCTGTGTTGCCGCCTCGTCATTATAGTAGCCGCGGCTCATATTCGGTCCGCGAAGCATGATTTCGCCGTGCTCGCCGCTCGCGAGCGTACGGCCAGTCTCATCCATGATCGCGATCTCGGGGCCCGCGGCGCGGCCGACCGATCCGGCCTTGCGCAGCTCGAACGGATTGGCCGCGATCTGCGAGGCCGCCTCCGTCATGCCGTAGGTTTCGAGCACGGGAACGCCGAACGTCGCCTCCAGCCCGTCGAGGATCGCAGGCGCAAGCGAGGCGGAGGCCGAGCGGATCACGCGCAACGACGACGATCGGGCGAGGTCCGGGTTCGCTTCCGCCGCCGTCAGCAGCGCGCGATGGATGGTCGGCACTGCCGTGTACCAGGTGGGTTGCAGCTGCCGCATCGAGCCGAAGAAGGAGGATGCGTCGAAACCGTCGGTGCAGATCACGCTGGAGCCCGCAGCCAGCGCCGTGAGCAGACCGGAAATCAGACCATGGGCGTGAAACAGAGGTAGCGCGTTGAGCAGGCGATCGTGCGACGTCAGCGACAGCACGCGGCTGGCGTTGTAAGCGGAGAGGCACACATTGCGGTGCGTCAGCGGTACCATCTTCGGCCGCGCTGCCGTGCCCGATGTCAGCAGGATGAACGCGTCGTCGTCGCCGCGCGAGGTGCCGCTGTTGTTTGCCGGCCCAACCGCCGGTCCGATGAACGTGCAGCCGCCGAGATCGTCTTGCAGCCCCGGCATGAAATCGATCACAGCGATATCGAGCGCTTTCGCGACGTCACGGCTCGCCGAGTTCGTGTCGGCCCGGATGATCAGCGCCGTCAACTTCAATTCGCTGAAATAGCGTTGCAACTCGTCCGCCGTCAGGTCGGGATTGACAGGAATGCAGGCGCAGCTCGAGGCGACCGCGATCAGGGCCAGTGCGCTGTCGGCGCCACGCGGCAGCGCAACCGCAACCCGGTCGGAAGGGACTATGCCGAGCCCGCGCAGCGTACGGACGAGATCCTGCGTCCGGTCGCCAATCGCACCGTAGTTGAGGACCGGCCGGCCAGGGGCGAGGAGGGCGGGCGCCGCCGGCGCCTTGCGGGCATGGAAATCGAGAAGGCCGCCGATATCCGCGAATATCTTCGTTTCGGCCGTTGTGCTGGCTGACCCCTGCGGCGCTGGGAATGTGACGTCCGACAATTCCGTTCCCTTTTGATCCGATTGGGCTATTCTTCCAAGAAGTAAGGGAACGCGTCCAGTCTGAGGTGAAGTTTTGGCCCCAAAATCTGTGGTTGAGGGGCCCTTAGCGCTTCGACGGAGTGATGGTCGGGCAGAAATCACCATGCTGGAGAATGAGCCGGTCACGGGAACGGAAGGCGGGCTGAAGCGCTGGCTCGAAGGCGTCGGTCTCGGCCACTATACCGATCTCTTCGCAGAGCACCGTCTCGATCTCGACGTCATGGGAGATCTGACCGAATCCGATCTGGTCGAGCTCGGATTGCCGCTCGGTGATCGGAAGCGGCTCCAGCGGGCCATGACCGCGTTGTTCCGGGCCGAAACAGCGGAGAGGTCCGACGCGGCGGCTCGCCCTCAACCCCGCACGGAAGTCGGGGCCGAGCGGCGTCAGCTCACCACCATGTTCTGCGACATGGTGGATTCCACTTCGCTGTCGGTGCAGTTCGATCCCGAAGACGTGCGCGACATGATCGCGAGCTTCCGCGAAACCTGTGTCCGCGTGGTGAAGCACTACGAGGGTTTTGCCGCTCGCTTCGTCGGCGACGGTATTTTGGTCTATTTCGGCTATCCGACCGCACATGAGGACGACGCCGAGCGCGCGGTGCGCGCGGGGCTCGAGATCGTGCGGGTACTATCGACAGCGCGCGCGGTCGAGCCGCGTGGTGCGCTCAGCCACTCACCCGCCGTCCGCATCGGCATCGCGACCGGTCTCGTCGTGGTTGGCGACCTCGTCGGACAGGGCACCGAAGAGCGCGACTCCGCGGTCGGAGAAACCGTCAATCTCGCCGCGCGCCTCCAAGGTCTGGCGCCGCCCAACGGTGTGGTGATTTCCGCCTCGACCCAGTCGCTGCTGAAGGGGAAGTTCGACTACCGCGATCTCGGCGTCCACGCGCTGAAGGGTATCTCGGACAAGGCGCAGGCCTGGCACGTGATGCGGGCGTCGCGGGTGGAGACCCGCTTCGCCGCTGCCATGGGCACGCGGCTGACCCCGCTCGTCAACCGCGAGGAAGAGATCGCGCTACTGATGGGCCGCTGGCAGCAGGTCAAGGAGGGCGACGGCCAGGTCGTGGTCAAGTTCGGCGAGCCCGGCATCGGCAAGTCGCGCATCATCCAGGAAATCTTCGAGCGGATCGCGGGCGACCGCCATGGACAGGTCTCGTTCCAGTGCTCGCCCTATTACACCTCCACAGCGTTCTATCCGTTCGCCGAGCAGCTCAAATTCTCCCTTGGCCTCGATCGTGAGGATGCGTCCGCGCAGTCGCTGGCGAATCTGGAGATCGCGATCTCCGCCGCTCATGGCGACATCGAGCAGGTTGCGCCGCTGTTTGCCGCGCTATTGTCCATTCCGATCGGTGACCGCTATCCGCCGCTCGAGCTGTCGCCGCAGCAGCAAAAGGATGCGACCGTCGCCGCGCTGGTCAATCATTTCCTCGGCCTTGCGCGCGAGCAGCCGCTGGTGATCGCATTCGAGGATTTGCACTGGATCGACCCGACTTCCCGCGAGGTGATCGATCTCCTGGTCGACCGGGCACAGAACCGGCCGATCCTGGTGATCATGACAGCGCGCACCGAATTCCAGCCGAGCTGGAGCGCCCATTCGCACATTACGACGCTGGTGCTGAACCGGTTGAGCCGGCAGTTGCGCGCGACGCTGGTCGAGCGCGTGGCGGGACGCGAGCTTCCCAAGGAGGTCGTCGAGGAGATCATCGTCAAGACCGACGGCGTGCCGCTGTTTCTGGAAGAGCTGACCAAGACGGTTCTGGAATCCAACCTCCTGACCGAGCGGCACGGGCGCTACGTGCTGTCGGGCCCGTGGCGGCAACTCGCGATCCCCGCGACGCTGACGGACTCGCTGATGGCGCGACTGGACCGGATGGGGCCGTTCAAGCGGATCGCGCAGATCGGCGCCACCATCGGCCGCGAATTCTCCTACGAGACGCTGCACGCGGTCGCCAATACGCCCGCCGAACAGATCGAGGCCGCGCTCAATCATCTGGAGGAGGCCGGGCTGATCATGCGCCGCGGCCATCCGCCGGACGCGCTCTACTCCTTCAAGCACGTGATGATCCAGAACGCCGCGCATGCGAGCCTGTTGCACAGCGAGCGGCGCAAGCTGCATTCCCGGATCGCCCAGGTGCTCGCCGAGATGTATCCGGAGAAGACCGAGCGCGAACCGGAGCTGCTCGCCCATCATTTGACCGAATCCGGCCAGAGCGAGGGTGCCGCCAGCTTCTGGCTCAAGGCCGGCAAGCAAGCGGCCAAGAGCGGCGCCAATCTGGAGGCGATCGGCCATCTGCGCCGGGGCTTAAGCGTCGTCCAGGCCAATGCGCGCATGCAGGGCGCCGACGAGATGGAGCTCGAGCTGCGCATCGCGCTCGGCAACGCGTTGATCGCCGCCAAGGGCTATGCCGTGCAGGAGGTCGAGGAGAACTACATCCGCGCCCTCGAACTCGGCCAGCAGCTCGACGACGACGAAAAGGCCTTCGCCGCCACGCGCGGGCTCTGGGTCTGTCATTTCATCCGCGCCGATCTCACCCGCGCGCACGATCTCAGTGTCGAGCTGTTGAAATTCGCCAAGCGCGAGCGGCTGAACGAGCGGACGCAGCCGGCGCAGCAGACCGGCTATCTGATCGAGGCGCACCGCTCGATCGCGATGACCATGCTCTATCGCGGGCGCTTTGCCGCGTCCCAGCATCATTTGCACCGTTGCATCAACCTCTACAGCCCCGATCTGCACTCCGACCTGATGGAGCGGCACGGCACCGATCCCGGCGTCGTCTCGCTGTCCTATCTCGGCTATCTCCTGTGGTTCCTCGGCCGGCCCGACGCGGCGCGCCAGCACAGCGAGCAGGCGATCGCGAACGCCGAGAAGATCCGCCACCCCTTCACGCTCGCCTTCGCGCTCGTGTTCGGCGCCTATCTCTGCCAGCATTTGCGCGATGTCGAGGGCACGCGCGACCACGCCAACCGCGCCATGATCATCGCCACCGAGCACAACTTCCTGCACTGGAAGCAGCAGGCGGCGATCCTGCGCGGCTGGGCGCTGACGCAGCTCGGCGAGGCCGACGAAGGCCTCAGCCAGATGCGCTTCGGCCTCGACGAATACGAGGCGATGGATTCCTGGCTCGCCGGCTGCTGGTTCCGCTGCCTGCTCGCGGAGGCCTACGCCAAGGTCGGGATGCGCGACGCCGCCTTGCGCGCGCTGGACGGTGCGCTCGCGACCGCGCGACGGACCGGCGACCATTCCTACCTCGCCGAGGTCTACCGCCTGCAAGGCGAGATCACCCTGTCGGACAGGAATCCGGCCTCGGTGCAGGAGGCCGAGGAGCTGTTCGGCCTGTCGCTGGAGATCGCCCGCAAGCAGGGCGCGCTGTCCTGGGAGCTTCGCACCGCCGTCAGCCTCGCGCGGCTGTCGCACCAAGCCGGCAAGCGCGAGCACGCAAGCCTGCTGCTCGCGCCGATCGTCGGCAAGTTCAGCGAGGGGTTCTACACGCCGGACCTGAAACAGGCGATGCAGCTGGTCAACGAGCTCGGCGCGGACGCGCCCGTTCGTGAACAGGCCGATCCCGCGCGATGAGCGATCTCGCCGCCGCGCGTGCGCGTTACGTGGAGCTGATCGCAAAGCGCGAGCGGATCTCCTCCAAGCGCCTGCTCGAAGCTCTCGCCATCGTTCCGCGCGAACAGTTTCTGGCGAAGGGACCCTGGCGCATCAAGAGCGAGGCGGCGCGCGGCTATCGGCTGACGCCGGATGCCGATCCCGTTCGTCTCCAGGACAATGTGCTGGTCGCGATCGATGCGCGCCGCAAGCTCGATACCGGACTGCCGAGCCTGTGGGCGCACTTCATCGATTTGCTCGACGTCGGGGAGAAGGACCGCGTGGTCCAGATCGGCTGTGGGCTCGGCTATTTCTCGGCAGTGCTTTCGGAGATCGTGGGCCCCAAGGGCAGGGTGCATGCAATCGAATGCGACGCGCGGCTTGCGGCGCGCGCCGCGACCTATCTTCGCGCCTATCGCAACGTCGTGGTCGTCCATGGTGACGGATGCGAGGACATCGGCGAACCCGCCGACGTGATCATCGTGCATGCCGGATTCTCGTCTCCGCATCCGCTCTGGCTCCGCTCGCTCCGCCCCCGCGGCCGCCTTCTGGTGCCGCTGACCCAGCGGGACCGCGAAGGCGCTGCCCTCAAGATCACCCGCAAGGGCAAGGGGTTCGAAGCCGAGGCGGTGCAGCAGATCCGGATCTTCCCCGGCCAGGGTCGAGGTGTGACCGCGCTGGACGACCGCGTCGCCGATTGGTGGCAGCGGGCCTCCGCCCTGGCGCCGCTACGCTTTTGCGGCATCGAGCAGGGGCTGCCATCGGATTAGGTCCGCCGAGCCAAAGCGGTAACTATCGGGAAGTTGCGCCCTTTTTTGTTCCTGGCAGGTCGTTTATATTCGAGCTGGGTCTGGATGAACGCATGAAGGATGGCTTAAACGAGGGCCTGGTTGGCGACACCGCGAAGCTGATGATGCATCGGCTGATCGTGCGGAGACTTCGTCGCGACCCATCTCTCGTGGAAAAGGCCAAGGCAGCTCACGCGCGTCAGGCCGATCAATTCTACGATTGGCCATTCGTACGCGAATGGCAGGAACTGCTTGCTCTTCCGACCGGGGAACTTGCGTCAAGACTGACCAGTCGCGATCGCGAGATGGTGCGGCTGCGCAACTCGTCCCCGTTCTATCTCGTCGAAGGTGTTCATTTCGGCGACTATGACGCAAGAATTCGATTGAGGAGAGCGGCGAGACGTGTGGCCGAACGAGCCCTAGGCACTCGCGCTCTTTCCTCCAGAGGGCCGTGATGTCCGAGGGCAGCCCGCGGCGTACCTTGGATGATCTGCTTAGGGTCGTAAGGGCTCTAGCCTACGAATTCGAAACCGACACCGTGTTTGTGGTGGGTAGCCAGGCGATTCTGGCTTCTATGCCGGATGCCCCCGAGGCCGCGAGAGAATCGCCGGAAATCGACGCATTTCCCGCAAATGCGAGAATCTGGGAATTGACGGAAGCCAAGCGAACGCGTGACGGAGTGCAGCCGATAGCGTCCGAACATATTGACGGCCTCTTCGGGTCGGAAAGCCCCTTTCATCGCACCTATGGCTTCTACATCGATGGTGTCGACGAGACGACGGCCAAGCTCCCGAGAGGCTGGCAGAGCCGAGCGCTTAGAGTACAAACCGAGGTCGCGGGACGGACGGTGACCGGCGTAGTGCCTGCGCCGGAAGACCTCGTCGTGTCCAAAGTCGCCAGATTGGATGAGAGGGACAAACGGTTCGTCAGCGCGATCCATGGCGCGCGGCCTTTGGACCTGGAGCTGATTGAGCAAAGGATCCGTAAAACGGACCTTGATCCCGCTGTAGCGGAGCGAGCGATCGCCTACATCAGAAGCCTGAAATCTCGAGGCTAGTCTTTTCCGCGGTCGCGCTTTGTTTCACTTTACCTTGATTTGAATCGTGAGTTTCCAGCACCTCGCAATGCAGCTATGACTACGGCCTGATCGCCATTCGAGCGTGCCCATGCATTCCGTTGCCCTGCTGACTGCCAGCTACGCCAAGGATATCGAGCGCTTTTCGCTGCTCAGCGAGAGCATCGACACCTGGTTGACGGGCTACACGCGGCATTATGTTCTCGTTAACGATGAGGATGTGCCGCTGTTCGCGCGGTTCGCTTCCGACAAGCGGGTCATCGTTCCGGCTTCGCATTACTTGCCGAAATGGCTCTGGGCGCTGCCGCCGGCTCTCCAGTTCATCAGCAAACGGCGCGTCTGGCTGTCGCTGCTGTCGTCACCCGTCCATGGCTGGCACATCCAGCAGATCCTCAAGATCGCCGGCGTCCTCAATGCGCCGGAGCAGCGCGTCTGCATCCTGGATTCGGACAATCTGTTCTTCCGCGAATTCGACGTCGGTCGATACGCCGGCGCCGAGAAGACGCCGCTGTTCGTTACCCCGAAGGCCATCAGCGCCGATGCGCCCCTGCACGGCCTGTGGCTGCGCACGGTCGACCAACTCCTCGGCGTGAAGGACAGGTCCTTCCCCGCGGACGATTATGTCGGCAACGCGCTGGTCTGGGACAAGGACACCGCGCGCGCGATGACCGACGCGATCAAGTCGGCAACGGGATTGAACTGGGTTCTGGCACTGTGCCGGAAGAAGAAGTTCTCGGAATATCTCATGTACGGCCATTTCGTCGCGAACTCGCCCGCGCATCTGGCCGCCCATCGGGTCACCGAAGACAGCATCGCGGTCTCGCATTGGGACGACACGCGCCTCGACCGCCCGGCCATCGAAGCGATGATGCGCGCCGCTTCGCCCGAGCAGGTCGCGCTCTGCATCCAGTCCTATTCGTCGACCTCGATCGACGACATCCGCGATGTGTTCCGGCTGAACTCGCGCGACCGTCGCGGTCCGAGCCTGTCGCCCGATCACATGGGCGATGCGGTTGAATTTGAAGTACCGACCAAGACGCGCTGAAGAACAGCGCGCTTAAGCGTCTCTCGTAAATTTGCTGATCACGTCCATGAATGGCTTCGGCTTGAACTCGCCGTCGAGCGGCAGGGGACGGTTCGGCTCCTTGTCGGCACGGGCGAAGGTGCCGTTGATCCAGCTATAGCGATCCGAGAGTCCCCAGGTCAGGATCGAGCGTACCGGACCGCTGGTCGAGATCGCGGTCAGGAGGTCATTGACGCGCTTGGCGACGACGGCGTCGCGCTCTGCCGGCGTTCCCGTCAGCTTCTGGTCGTCGACATCGAGTTCGGTGACGAGCACTTCAAGGCCCCAGGAGCGCAGCTCGGTGACGAATTCTGCGAGCCCATGGGTGTCGATATCGAGCTCGGCGTGCAGATGCGATTGCAGCCCCACGGCGTGCAACGGCACGCCTTGGTCGAGCAGGTCCATGATGAGATTGCGGTACGCCGAGCGCTTCGCAATGAACGAATCCTTCGCGGACTCGATGTCGTATTCGTTGATGGCGAGCTTGACGAAAGGATCTGCAGCGGCCGCCGTGCGGAACGCCAGCGGAATCCAGCCGTTGCCCAGGTGCTGGGTCCAGAACGTGTCGCGCCGGTCTTTTGGACTGCGGGGATTGTCCGGGATCGGCTCGTTGACGACGTCCCACGACGTCAGCTTGTCTTTATAATAGGAGACGACGGTGCCGATGTGATCGATATAGGCGCGCTCGACGCCTTTGGAATCCTTGATCTGCTTGGTCCAGTCCGGAATGTCGTAATACCAGGCGAGCGCGTGGCCGCGCATCGTCAGATCGTTCTGCCGGGCGAAGTCCAGGATCGCGTCGGCGCGTTCGAAGGCGAAGGTGTGCGCGTCCGGGCGCAGCATCGGCCATTTCAGCTCGAGCACCGGAACCACCTGCGTGCAATAGGTGCTGATGGCTTCGCCGAGTCTCGGATCGGCTTGCAGGTCCCAGAGCGTGGCCGCGGCGCCAAATCCCGGACGACGCTGGGCGAGTTTCGATGCCGGTGCTGCGGATGCCGATGTGCCCGCCGCGAGTGCTGCGGCGCTGCCGAGGAGAAATTCGCGTCTGTCGAGCCTGGTCACGGCATTCCTTATCGAGCCCACGCGCCATCGTACCAAGCGGTGCCTTGCAACGCCGGGGTTTTCCCTCGTTGGGTTAACTTTGCCGTCTACGAAACATGGTTCCTTTTGAGGTCGCGCGCTCCCGTTCCGGGAAGGGCAAATTTAACGCTACCGCGCGAAAGCGGCCTCAAAGCCTCATTTGCCGCCCGATCTCCAGACTTATGTGACACTCTTGAGAGATGCTGCGGCGCAGTTCGTTCGCCCCGCCAAGGTCCGGTTGATTAACGGCCGTCACATTATCAACATCGTTGCCGGTCCCGTGCTCGCATGCTGAATCGCCATTTCTCGATTTATCTGGTCGCCTACATCCTGCCTGCGGCCGTGGGCTTCTTCGCCGTCACGGCCTACACACGGCTGCTGACGCCGGCGGAGTACGGCGTCTATGTCGTCGGCATCAGCCTGGCCGGCATTCTGGGCGCGATCTTCTTCGCCTGGATCAAGCTCTCGGTGTCGCGCTATCAGGCGATGTCGGCCGAGATCGATTTCCGCGGCACGGCGATGGTTGCTTTCGGGCTCACCGTGGCCGTCCTCTGCGCCACGACGCCGCTGGTCTTTCTGTTTCGCAGCGATCTCAGCGTCGGGCTGCTGCTTGCCAGCATGTTCGTCGCGATCATGGCCAATGCCGTCGATGTCGGCCAGGAGTTCGAGCGCGCCAAATTGCGTCCCTACAGGTTTGCGGCGATCTCGATCGTGCGCAGCGTGTCGAGCGTCGGCTTTGGCCTGCTCGGCGTCTGGCTCGGCTGGGGTGGATTGGGGCTGCTCGCCGCATTCGGCCTGGGTTCGCTCACCGGGATCATCCTCAACCTCGTCGGCGACCGCAGCAGGATCGCGCGGTTCCAGCGCAGCCAGTTCATGCAGCTTGCGCGCTACGGCCTGCCGCTGACGCTGGCCGGATTGTCCGTTGCGGTCTATTCGGCCTGCGACCGGCTCATTGTCGCTTATTTACTCGGCAAGGACGCCGCCGGCATCTTTGGCGTCGCCGCCGATCTGCCGCGCCAGTTCATGGTCATGATTGCCTCCAGCGTCGCCGCGGCGACCGTGCCACTGGTGTTCCGGTCATTGTCGGAGAAAAACAACGAGACGACACGGGACCGGCTGAGCGAGAGCCTCGAGCTGCTGCTCGTCGTGGTCGCGCCCGTCGCCGTCTGGCTCGCGCTTGCAGCCGATCAGGTCGCCGGCACGCTCGTCGGCGTCGACTTTCGCGCCGGCGTGTCGGCGCTGCTGCCGACCCTGGTGCTCGCGCGCTTTTTCGGCATCGCCAATCAATTCTACGTGCAGATCAGCTTCCAGCTCGCCGAACGGCCGTTCATGCTGGCCGCGCAGTCTTTCCTCACGCTGGTCGTCAGCGTGGCGTTGATGTTCGCGCTTGTGGCCGGCTACGGCCTCTACGGCGCGGCGCTGGCGACGCTCGCGACCGAGGCGATCGGCCTCCTTGTTGCCGTCGTCCTGATGCATCGCGCCCACCCGCTCCCGTTCGATCTCCACCGCCTCGCCGGTGTTGCCGCCTCCGCTGCGGCGATGGCGGTTGCTATTCTCGTTGCACGATCGCAGGTCGATGGCTCCGGCTTCGTCCCGCTCGTCGTCGTGAGCCTCGCCGGCGGCCTCGCTTATGCGGCTGGCGCCTGGTTGCTGAATGTCGCAAATGTCCGGACGCTGTCGCTGCGTTTCCTGCGAACCTTCAACCGTAAGGCGCTGGGCGTTTAGCATGCGTCCGTCGGGGGCCTCGGCGCCCGACGCCAGGCCTTGGCGGCAGCTGCGTCACCGAACCCCGGACATTCTGCCGCCGAGTTAGACCGCCAGCTTCGGGCCAGCCACGGCTGCACGCCGCCCTTCCGCCTGCGCGAGCCGTCCTATATGAGAGATTTTGTCGCCGGAACGTGCCGAATCTCGCCACAGACGGAACGTAAGGCGGCTGCGATTTCTTAATGTAAAGATCGCAATCTGACACGTGACGGCACAACGGACTGGCATTTCGACCGAGGATGGCATGAAAAACCGACTGACAACGACGCAATCCACCATGACGATGCGGCGTTGGGGGCCTCCCGGAATTGCGACCTTGGCGGCGATTGTCGCATTGGCGGCGGCGTCCCCGGCCATCGCGGCCAAGCAGGCGCGCCAGCCGTCCGAGGCGGTGGCGCAGCGCGCGGCCGGCGAGCCGATCATGGCAATCGTGTCGATCAAGAGCCAGCAGGTCACCTTCTACGACGCCGACGGCTGGATTTTTCGCGCGCCGGTGTCCACGGGCACCACGGGTCGCGAGACGCCCGCCGGCGTGTTCGCCATCGTCGAGAAGGACAAGGACCACCATTCGACGATGTATGACGATGCCTGGATGCCGAACATGCAGCGCATCACCTGGAACGGCATCGCGCTGCATGGCGGGCCGTTGCCCGGCTATGCCGCTTCGCACGGCTGCGTGCGCATGCCCTTTGGCTTCGCGGAAGGCCTGTTCGAAAAGACGAACATCGGGATGCGGGTGATCATCTCGCCGAACGACGCCGCCCCGGTCGATTTCTCCCACCCCTCGCTGTTCGTACCGAAGCGGGAGGCCATCACGGCCGCGCCCGGCCGGATCGACAAGCTCTCCGGCGAGGCCGAGGAGGCCACCCGCGCCGCGGATGATGCCAAGAAAGCCGCCTCGGCCGCCGCGAAAGACGCCGTCTCGCTCCCGGCATCGCTGCGCAAGCTGGAACAGCAGAAGACTCGCGCCGACGCCGAACTCGCCTTCGCCGACAAGAAGCTCGCGACTGCCAAGACCGATCAGGCGCGGGCGCAGGCCGAGGAGCTGAAGCAGAAGGTTGCCACCAAGGCTGCTGACGCCGCGTCGGCGCTTGATGCTGCCAAGGCCGCCGCGCAGCCGAAGCGCGACGCCGTCGCCGCCACCAAGGAAGCCGCGAAGGTCGCGGCGACGAAGAAGGCGGATGCCGTGAAGGCTGCGACCGACGCAAAACTCGCGCTCGAGCCGGTCTCTGTCTACATCAGCCGTGCGACGCAGAAACTCTACGTGCGGCGGAACACGCACAAGCCGGCGCCGGATGGCGGCGGCGAGGTGTTCGACACCAGCATCGAGGTTCCCGTCACCATCCGCAATCCCGACCAGCCGCTCGGCACACATATTTTCACGGCGATGGCGAAGAACGACACGGGCCTGCGCTGGAGCGTGGTCACGATCGAAAGCGGCGACGACGCCAAGGACGCGCTCGACCGCATCACCATCCCGCAGGAGGTGTGGGATCGCATCGCGCCGACGGCATTGCCGCGCTCGTCGATCGTCATCTCGGACGAGCCGCTGAGCGCCGAGACCAACTACCGAACCGAGTTCGTTGCCGTGCTGAGCAACCATCCGCAGGGCGGCTTCATCACGCGCAAGCCGACTGCGGCGCCGCCGATGGAAATGGCAAGCGACGACGGCTGGGACAATGGCGGCAACGGTTTTGGTTTCTTTTTCCAGCAGCCGGCCCCGCAACCGGTCAATCCGCGCCGCCAGCGCGGCGGGCAGTATCAGTATTATCAGCCCGCACAGCCGATGCAGCGGAGTTTTTGGTAAGGCGCGCCAGACCGAAGCCCGCCGCTACCGGCGCGCTTCGATCACGATAGCCTGGATCTTGCCCTCGACCGCTCCGGACCCATGGCGCGTCCGGATCGCCTCGGCAACGATGTCCGTTGCAGCCTGAAGCTTGCTGGCATCCCTTGCCTCGATCTCGCTGCGCAGCGGCGTGCCCTGGCAGAGGGCGATTGCGACGTACTCGGGCGACGGCGCGCGGCTTATCTCGGATCGCGTTTCGATCGCAATGTCATGGAAGCCTGCGCGTTCGAGGTCGGTTCTGATCACGGCCTTGTCGTAATAGCCGTGCGGCGTCCGGACCATGAAACGGGGCGGGTCATCGGGAAACAGCTTTTCGAGCGCGACCGTTGCCTCATGCGTCAGCACGTTGTCCTCGATGCGATCCCAGACGTTGAACACGAACGTGCCATCGCCCTTCAGGACGCGCTTCACTTCGCCGTAAGCCTTGATGCGGTCCGGAAAGAACATGGCGCCGAACTGGCAGCAGACCACGTCGAAGGCGGCGTCGCCGAAGGGCAGGGCCGACCCGTCCGCCTGGCGCCATGAGATGCGATCGTCATCTGCCTGACGTTGCGCCGCGACCGCGAGCATCGGCTCGTTGAGGTCGGTCGCGACATAACGGACGCCGCGCGGCAACGCCGCCGCCACGGCGCGCGTCACTGCGCCCGTGCCTGCCGCGATCTCGAGCAGCACGGAGGGAGAGCGGGCCGCGACACGTCTTGCGATGTCCTCCGCGTAGACGGCGAAGATCATCGGTACCAGATATTCGTCGTAGAGTTTTGGGATCGAGCCGGCGAAAACCTTGTCAGTGTTGGACATGCTTGCCTCGCTGAAGGTTCGGACACGAGGCTCATGTTACCATGGATTGCCGTCTACCGCGCCAGCAGCGAGGTGGACCCGGTCGGTGACCTGCCCTACGATTTCGTCCCGCCGACCTCGCGGATCGGCCGCGTGCCGTCCCAGTTCATCGCCGCCTGCCTGACACGCTCGAAGAACGGCCCCTTGGTGCCGCTGATGTCGGAGATCTCGATCACGGTGCCCGGGTGGGCCTGGGTGTCGAAATAGGCAAAGCGCCCCTTGCCGCCGCCGATCTGGCCCTCATGGCCGATCCTGTAGCCGAGCCCGAGCGCTCTGTCGTAGAGCGCCTGGTAGTAGTGACTCCAGTAGGACATGTGCTGGAGGCCTTCATGGCCGGAATCGAGAAACTCCCTGTACAGCGAGGGCGCGTCGTTGCGCTGCTGGATCAATTCGATCTGGAGATCGCCGGAATTGGCCAGCGCAATGCTCATCTCGACGGCGGAATTTTCGCCGCGATGCCGGAACCAGTCGGTCTTGACGCGGTCCATGTAGTACCAGGGACCGACGCCCATCACGTCGATCCAGTGCTTCATCGCGGCGTGGATGTCCCGCACCACATATCCGTTCTGGCGCACCGCGCCGAAGATCCGGCTCATGCCAGCGCTCCCCTTGTCAGTCCAATCACGTCAGCACTATCGCACATGACAGCGGGACGCTGTCGGGCGAGTTCGGCCTGCATGGTTCGAGACGCCCGCTTTGCGGGCTCCTCACCATGAGGGTCTGATACCTTGCCGCGAAACGGGACCTCATCCTGAGGGCCCGCCGCAGGCGGGCGTCTCGAAGGATGGCCGCACGCAAGCTTTCCGCTACGTTCCTTGCTCACTTGACCTCGATGCCCGCGTCCTTGGCAACCTGCTTCCAGGCCGCGATGTCGCGTGCGTTGATGTCACGCTGCTCGTCGCCCGGCACGAATTGCGGCGTGATGCCGAGCCCCAGCAGCTTCTCCTTCACTTCGGCATCGGCGAGCGCGTCCTTCAGTGCCGCCGACAGCTTTTTCGCAATCGGTTCGGCAAGGCCCGCGGGGGCATACATCGCCCAGGACAGGCTGCGGTCGAACGGCACGCCCTGCTCCTTGTAGCTTGCGACATCCGGCAGGCTCGGCGAGCGCTCGCCGCAGGCGGCCAGCGCCTTGATCGAGCCGTCCTTCACCAACGGCGTCGCGGTCGCCATGTCGAGCGTCGCCAGCGAAATGTGGCCGCCGAGCAAATCGCCGGCCAGTTTAGCGATGCCGTTGAACGGCACGTGATCCATCTTGATTCCGGTCTGCTGCATCAGGATTTCCGCGCAGAATTGTCCGGTCGAGCCCACGCCCCAGCTTCCATACTGGATCGGTTCGCCCTTCTTGGCGAGCGCGATCAGGCCCTTGATGTCGTTGGCGGCAAAGTCCTTGGTCGCCACCAGCATGATCGAGGACGTGCCGATGCGCCCGATCGTCGTGAAATCCTTGATCGAATCGTAGGGCAGTTTTGGATAGATCGCAGGCGCCAGCACGTGCGTGGTCATGCCGCCGACAGTGATGGTGTAGCCGTCATTCGCCGACGCCGCGACCATCTGCGTGCCGAGCGTGCCGGCAGCTCCGGTGTGGTTCTCGATATAGACGCTCTGTCCAAGCGTCTTGCCCATCTTGTCGCCGAGCAGCCGCCCGATCACGTCGCCGCCGCCACCGGCCGCATAAGGCAGCAGCATCCTGATCTTGTGCGTGGGATAGGCGGCTGGATCCTCGGCGCGCGCAGGCAGCGCCGCCGAGAGTAATGCGAGCAATGAGAGCGTGATCGTGCGCAGCTTCATGGTGTTTCCCCTAATCCTCGAACCGAAACCGGAATGCCTCGCCATGCCGTATCACGCGCCCGGCGGTCGGCGCCGGAAAATGGCCGGTGAGCAGATAGCTCGGCGTATCCGCGAGCTCTTCGAGCAACGCGAGCCGCGTTGCGATCGCAGCGGCCGGATCGACATCGGCGGCGTTCGACAGCCACGGCGCAGCACACTGGATCGGATGATGGATGACATCGCCCGACATCACCGCGTGATCGTGGCCGCCATCGATATGGATCTGCATGTTGCCGGCGGTGTGGCCCGGCGCCGGCGCGAAGCGCAAGGCGGCATCGCGATCGCTAAACAGGCGATGATCGGTCTCGACGAGCTCGGCAAGGCCGGCCGCGACTACCGGCAGCACCGAATCGTCGAACGAGCCGTGGTTCACCGGGTTGTTCGGCGCGGCATTGTGCGCGGCTTCGAAATGCCGGTACTCGTCTCGGCCCATCAGATAGCGCGCGTTGGGGAAGGTCGGCACCCAGCGGCCGTCGAGGAGGCGCGTGTTCCAGCCGACGTGGTCGACATGCAAATGCGTGCACATCACGAAGTCGACTTGTTCGGGCTTGACGCCGAGCGCCTGCATGTTTTCGAGATAGGGCTGGTTGAGGTTGTTCCAAGCCGGGACGCGCGGCCGCTGCTTGTGATTGCCGCAGCAGGTGTCGACGATGGCAGTCCAGCGCGGCGTGCGCACGAGATACGAATGGTGGCTGAGGATGAAGCGGCCGGTCTCCGGCTCGATATAGCGATGATCGAGCCAGCTCCGGTTCGCCGCGATCACCTCGTCGGTGACGTTCGCGAACAGCCAGGTCTTGTCGAACGCGAGCGCGGGGATCTCGCTGACGAGATCGATCCGCATGCTGCCGATCCGGACCTGCCGCATTTGCTCAGTTCTTCAGGAGATCGCCGAACGGCACCCAGCGCGTGCCGTCGAAACGGATCAGCTGGAGACTCGTCATCGGCGTATAATGCTCGGGCGAATTGTTGACCGCGGTGCCGTTGATCAGCATTGGTAGGCGCACGTCCTTCATGGTCGTTGCCTGTTTCATCACATTGGCGCGGGTGAGGTCGTTGCCGGCACCTTTCAGCACGGTGACCAGCGTCTGCGCGATGGTGTAGCCATAGACGTTGAGCCAGTCGCTCTTGTTGGCGTCGGGCAGGTATTTGTCCATGAAGGCGAGCCATTCCTTGTAGCCGGCATCGTCCTTTGACGCCGGGTCGGTCGCGTCCTTCAGATATTGGCTGGAGATGACGCCGGTGGAATTGTCCTTGCCCGCTGGCGCCAGCACGCCGCTGATCGAGGCCGAGACGTTGGAGATGATGGTGACAGGCTTCCAGCCGATTTCGCCGATCTTGCGGATCGCCTGCGCGGCAAATTTCGGCGTTGCCGCCACCAGCACCACGTCTGCGCCGGCGGTCTTCAGTTGCAGGATCTGGGTGTCTACCGTCGGCGCGGAGGTCTCGTAGGCCGCGCGCGCCACGATCGCCTCGCCACTGCCGAGGCCTTCCTCCAGCGCCCTCAGATAATCCTTGCCGAGATCGTCGTTCTGATAGAGCACGCCGATCTTCGCGCCGGAATGGCTGGCCTTGATGTATCTGGCGTAAGCGATCGCCTCGTCGCGATAGGTCGGCTGCCAGCCGACGGTCCACGGAAAGTTCTTCGGATCGTCCCACTTGGCGGCGCCGGACCCTAGGAAGAGCTGGGGCACCTTGCGGTCGTTGAGATATTTGTGCACGGCGCTGTTGGTCGGCGTGCCGACGCCGCCGAAGATCAGCAGCACTTCCTCGCTCTCGACCAGCCGCCGCGTCTGCTCCACCGTCTTCGGCGGGCTGTAGGCATCATCCGCGATGATCATCTGGATGCGGCGTCCGTTGACGCCACCGTCGTCGTTCACCTTGCGGAAATACGCCTCCGCCGATTTCGCGATCTGCGCGAACGCCGACACCGGGCCGCTCAGCGGCGCGGTGGTGCCGATCTTGATGGTCTTGTCGTCGGCGCCGGGATCGTATTTGCTTTGGGCCTGAGCCGTGCTTGTTGCGAGCATCGGCAACAGGATGCAGGCCGCGCGAAGGCGGGCGAAGCGCGCCATGACGTCGTCTCCCCAAAATTTGCTCTCCGCTTCTCAAGGCGCGGAGTTGAAACGAACGATCGTTCGTACGGTTGACTAGCGAACGATCGTTCGTTAGTCAAGCCACCATGGCTGTCCACACCACCAGCGCGGCAGAGGCGGCTGCGCCCACCACCCGCGAGCGCATCCTCGCCGAAGCACTCGATCTGTTTGCGCACAGCGGATATGGCGGCGCCTCGATGCGCGAGCTCGCGCGTCGCGTCGGCATCCGCGAGAGCAGCCTCTACAATCACTTCGCCGGCAAGGCCGCGATCCTGGAGGCGATCGTCAGCGAGCACGGTCCCGCCAGCTCGGCGAGCAGGCTGGAGGAGCCGCGCTACAAGCAGCTCGCGCGTCAGCCCGCCGCGTTCTGCCGGCAGTTTGCATTGGACCTCGTCGAGCAATGGTCCGATCCGCGCGAGCACCAGTTCCAGAAGGTCATCACCGCCGAGCGCAACCGCGTGCCCGGCATCCGCGCTAAATTCGCCGATCATTTTTACGCGCGCGAGCAGAGCATGATGACGGATTATTTTCGCGGCTTTGCGCTCGCCGGCCTGGTCTCGACGCCGGATCCGCGTGAGACCGCACGGCTGTTCGCGGCCGGGCTCATCTACATCCGTCTCGAACATTACGTGATGGGCGCGGCACCGTCGCCGCGGCCGAAGGTGATCGAGGCGATCGACCGCTATCTCGCCTTCTTCCTGTCGCTGATCGCGGCGGATGGCGGGGCGCAGGACAACAAGAAACGAAAAGCCAAGGGAGAGAATCGTGGCAAGGCTGCCCCTGATTGATCCGGAGACGACCAGCGGCGACATCCGCGCTTCGTTCGACCGCATGCCGGTCAAGCTGAATATTTTCCGCATGATGGCCCACGCCGAGGCCAACATGATCCCGGCGATGCGGCTCGGCAATTCGATCTTGCACAAGCAGAAGCTCAGCGCTGTCAACCGCGAGCTCCTGATCCTGCAGGCCGCGCAGCTCGAAGGCGGCGCCTATGAATGGCGCCAGCACGTGCCGATCGCGCTTGGCGTCGGCTGCACGCAAGCACAGATCGATGCGGTCGAACGCGCCGACTACGATGCCGCCGGCTTAAGCGATGCCCAGCGCGCGCTGCTGAAGCTCGGCCGCGAGGTAGTCGAGAACGTCCGCGTTCCCGAAGCCACGTTCGCTGCCGCGCGAAAACACTTCAGCGACCAGGAGATCGTCGAATCCATCGTCGCCCTCGGCTTCTACATGATGATGGCGCGTCTCACCGAGGCGACCGAGACCGATCTCGATCCTGCCGCCGGCATGAAAGTCTACGACGGCGGCAAGAAGCCGGGCGCCTGAGATGACGGATACCGATAGCAAGCCGGACCGTTACGTCCGCCCGCCAAGCGCCGAGTCATTGGGCGAAGCGCCGGGCAGGGGACGTCTCAAAGGGCGCCGCATCCTGATCGTCGGCGGTGGACAACGCGTGTTCGACGCCGCCACCGATCCGATCGGCAATGGCCGCGCCATGAGCATTCTTTGCGCCCGCGAAGGCGCGAAGGTTGCGGTCGCCGACCTCAACCACACCTCGGCCGAGCAGACGGTGAAGCGCATCACGGACGAAGGCCGCGAAGCTTTTGCGATTGCGGCCGACGTCACGTCCGAGGCCGACGTCGTGCGCATGATCGACGAGGCGCATCGCGCCATGGGCGGCCTCGACGGCATGGTGCTCAATATCGGCACCTTCGGCAAGGTCGGCCTCGATGCCGTCAGCCCCGAGGAGTGGAACAGGATCTACGACGTCAACGTGCGCGGCCCGATGCTGTGCTGCCGCGCCGCGATGCCGAAGTTCGACGATGGCGGCGCCATCGTGTTCATCTCCTCGATCGCCGCACTGAAGGCCGGCTCGCAGATGGCGGTGTATGATTCATCGAAAGCCGCGCTCGGCGGCCTGATGCGCAACATCGCCCAGCTCGGATCGCGCCGCGGCATCCGCGCCAATCTTGTCTATCCCGGCCTCGTCGACACGCCGAACGGCCGCGAGGCCGGCGCCAGCCGACCCAATCGCGGCAAGGGCCACGTCCCCTTCGGCCGCCAGGCGACAGCCTGGGAAATCGCCTACGCCGTGCTGTTCTTCCTGTCGGACGAGAGCGTCTACGTCACCGCGCAAACGCTCGCGGTGGATAGTGGTTTGAGCGGAATGTAAGACGCAAGCGCAATCCTGCACCGCGGAATTGGACGCACCCGCCGAAGCAGAGGCCTCTCTTCATTGCGGCGGGGCCGCAATCGTCCGGGTTTGCAATGCGTTCATCTGCTCAAGTGCTTTCAGGAGAGCCTCGCACGCCTTCTCGGCTTCAGCGAAAGTATTGAAGGGGGAGCCGCCAAGTTTGATTGCGGACTTGTTCACCTGGACGGGTCGCCATGAGGCGACCAGGCCCGGCTTTCCGTGAAGGCCAGGACCGGTGCGGTTTTCGTTACTGATCACAAACGAAAATCCGCCGCTGCATGCCATCCAGATTTCAAGCTCATTCACCGGAGTATCGATGCGAGCAAAGTGCAGGGCCATATGACTCTCCAGAGTTTGCTCCGCGGAATTGGCCACGGGCGCAAGTCGTCAGTGCTCACCTGTGCGAATCCCGGGCGGCCGCAATGCCCGAGGTCTCTGATCCCTCGGCTCTCCATGCCGTTAAGTCGCCCGGGAGCAGAATGGGATCGCTCTCAACTTGCTTGTTGCGGTTAACCCCTAAGCCAATGAGCCCGCCCAATACCAACGCGGAGCCTGCAATCATCAACCAGTGCGGCAAGTCCAACACGGGCATTGCAATTCTCCCACTGAAAGGAGCGCGTTACGCAATTGCCTAGCCGAAGCGCGAACGGATAACCCAATGTATGGATTATTACGGTACTCCGAACTTCGTGCAAGGCACCAAAAAGGGGTGCATTTCTGACCTAAATTCCGCCGGACAAGGGCAATAGGAGGCGGCCCCTCAGTTGGCCGACGTCAGTTTCCATCCGTACCGCCATCCCGAGATTCAGATTGCGCGCGATAGCCATTCCCTCTAATGATTTGTACAATTGACCAAATAAAATGGTCGCGCGCCGAAGGGCGCGGTTTGGGTGGAAGCGCAGCATGCCGCAGGCGGATGGGTTTGGTTTGGCGGGCGTGATCGGCATGCCGGTCGCGCATTCGCGCTCGCCCGTCATTCACAATTACTGGCTGAAGGCCCACGGCATCCGCGGCGCCTATGTCCCGCTCGCGGTGGGGCCGGAGCGGCTGGAGGATGCGCTCCGCGGACTTGTCGCGCTCGGCTTCCGCGGATGCAACGTCACCATGCCGCACAAGCAGACGGCGATGCCGCTGCTCGACCGCGTCAACGAGACCGCGAAGCGCATCGGTGCCGTCAACACCATCGTCGTCGAAGAAGACGGCACGCTCTCCGGCTTCAACAATGACGGCAACGGTTTTGTCCAGAGCCTGCGCGATGCCAGGCCCGACTGGCGTGGCGACGCCGGGCCGATCCTTTTGTTGGGCGCCGGCGGCGCATCGCGTGCTGTGGTCGTGGCGCTGCTCGAAAACGACGCGCGCGAGATACGCATCGCCAACCGCACGGCGGAGAAGGCGCAGGCCCTTGCAAACGACTTCGGTTCCGCCATCCGCACGGTTGCCTGGGACGATCGCGGCGCGGCGCTCGGCGATGTCGCCCTCCTCGTCAACTGCACCGATCGTGGCATGGTCGGCAAGAGCGCGCTGGAGATCGATCTGTCGCGCTTGAGGCCCGAAACGCTCACCGTCGATCTCATCTACACGCCGCTGGAGACGCCGTTCCTGGCTGACGCCCGTGCGCGCGGCTGCGTGACCGTGAACGGGCTCGGCCTCCTGCTCAACCAGGCCCGGCTCGCCTTCAAGGCCTGGTTCGGAATCTTGCCCGACGTGACGCCCGCGCTGATCAAGGCGATCGAAGCGACGTTCTGACACGCACAATGGGGAGTTCTGCGCCATGACACTGCCGGCGTCGCCCAGGATCGATTGCCACGTCCACGCCATCGATCCCGTCCGCTTTCCCTATTCGGACGACACGCCATACCGTCCGAGCGGGCAGGAGATCGCGCCCGCGGCGCAGCTCATCCGCGTGTTCGACGCCTTCGACATCAAGCACGCGCTGATCGTCGCCACCAACACCGGTTATGGCAGCGACAGCCGAATCCTGATCGACACCCTGAGTCAGGGCGGCGGCCGCTTCAAGGGTGTCGCCGTGGTCGAGAACGACGTCGGTATCAGCGAGCTCGAACGCTTGAAGGCGGCCGGCGTGATCGGCGTCGCCTTCAACGTGCCGTTCCACGGCGCCGATTATTATCGCGACACCGCGCCGCTGCTGGAGAAGCTGACCAGCCTCGGCCTGTTCCTCCAGATCCAGGTCGAGCAGGACCAGTTGCTCGACCTTCTGCCGCTGATCGAAAAATCACATGTGCGCCTGGTGTTCGACCATTGCGGTCGTCCCTCGGTCGCGCAGGGCGTGAGGGGCAAAGCATTCCAGGCGCTGCTGGCGATCGGCCGCGAGCGCGACGCGCATGTCAAGCTGTCCGGCTATTACAAGTTCTCGCAGCAGGCACATCCTTATGAGGACACCTGGCCGTTCATCGCCGCACTGGTCGAAGCCTTCACGCTCGATCGCTGCGTCTGGGGCTCGGACTATCCGTTCCTGCGCGCAGCCGAACGGCTTGACTACGGGCCGCTGCTCGCGGTGCTGACAAAACTGTTTCCGGATCCGGACGACCAGCACCGCCTGCTCTGGCGCACGCCGGCAAGGCTGCTCGGCTTCGACGGCGCGGCAGATCAAGCATAACAAGACAACAAAGGGGAGGAGACATCATGAGGCACCTTGCAGGGACGGCCGTCGTGGCGATCGCGGCAGCGCTAGGCGCAAATGGCGCGCAGGCGCAGAGCACGGTCTACATCCCCGATGTCATCGAGCTCTCCGGCCCCGGCGCGGTGTCGGGCACCAACTGGCGCGACGGGGTCGCACTCGCCGTTGACGAGATCAACACTGCCGGCGGCATCCTGGGCCGAAAGATCCAGACCGAGCATCTGGATACCCAGAGCAACCCCGGCGTCTCGCGTGCGCAGGTGCAGAAGGTTTTGGACAGGGATCCCTATGTCGTGCTCGGGCCGATCTATTCCGGCTCGGTCAAGGTCAACATGGCGCTGACGCAACAAGCCGAGATCCCGCAGATCGTCGGCGCCGAGGCGGCCGACATCACCACGCAAGGAAACCCCTGGGTGTTCCGCACCGCCTTCGGCCAGCAATTCTCGATGCCGAAGATCGCCAACTATCTGCACGACAAGCTCAAGGTGAAGACAGTTGCGCTGGTCTGGGTCAACAATGATTTCGGCAAGGGCGGCCACGACAATTTCGCCAAGGAGATGAAGGCGCGCAACATCGAGATCGCGGCCGACATCTCCACCGAGCAGGGCCAGGTCGATTTCGGCTCCGACGTGATCAAGCTCAAGGGCGCCAAGGCCGACGCCGTCTTCGTCTACACCAACGAGGAGGAGAGCGCCCGCTTCCTGATCGAGGCGAAGCGGCAGGGTCTTTCGACGCCGCTGTTCGGCGAGACCACGCTGCTCAGCCAGAAGGTGGTCGAGCTCGCCGGTCCCGCCGCCAACGGCGTGCGCGGCCATGTCGGCCTTTCCGCCGATGCACCGGTGCCGGCGATTGAGGATTTCACCAGGAAGTTCAGCGAGCGCTACAAATACCGGCCCGACCATAACGGCATCAAGGGCTACACCGCCGTCTATCTCGTCAAATACGTCACCGAGAAAATCGGCAAGTTCGACAGCAAGGCGTTTGGCGCCGCGATGAAGGGCCTGACGCTGGCGCCGGACAAGGCGCCTGGCATGCTGATGGAGGCAAGCTGGGACCAGAACGGCGACATCGACCGCGCCAGTTTTCTCGCCGAGATCGTCGACGGCAAGCAGAAGATCGTCGAGACGCTGCCGAAGCTGAAGAGCGGCAAGGGCGAGTGAGCAGCCCTCCCGCTGCAATGACGCAAGCCTCGGGCAATCGCGCGATGGGATCAAACTGCCGGGCATTTTTTGCAGCGTTGCACGACGCGGCAACGTCTGCCCGCCAGCTCCGGAGAAGAAAGTCGAGGCAAATCAACTGATCCTTCGCTGGCACAAAAATTGCTGAATGTTTCCGCGCAATGAACACAGGAATGACGACGTGACCAGCGTCAGCTACACCGTCCCGCCGAACTGGACCGCAGGCTCCGACAAGTCAGGCGCGAGCAAGAACAAGAATCCGAACGATCCGAACATGCTGACGACGGGAGCCTATGGCAGCGCGTTCGAGCTGATGCTCGACAGCAAAGCCAATGCCGACGGCACCAGCACGGAGACGCTGACCTACAAGAGCTATTCCGGCAAGACCAACGGCACCTTCTCCGCCACGGCCGAGAGCGGTACGGGAGCCGATCTCGGCAGTGCCTATCAGTCGCTGCTTGCCACGCTTCAGTCCAATGGTGAGATGGACGACAAGACCTCCGCGCAGCTCAACGACGCTATGGGCCAGCTCCATGCCAAGTCCGAAGGCGGAGCCAAAGATGCCGCCATCTCCGGCGGCGGCATGCTGGTGCAAGCCGGCGGCCCCGTGTATTTCAGCGGCATCTCGGCCTATCAGAACCAGTTCGTGGATTCGCTCGTCAACGAGCTGAGCAGCAGGCTCGACGCGAAGGTGTGAGACGATTAATGATGTGCGGGTGATCCCCGTCGGACGCCCATACAAATGAAAACCACACTGCTGAAATCCGAAGACTACGCCCGTTCGCCCTGGAAGAACGGCGGCGGCATCTTTACCGATATCGCGGATGCGCATCGCCCAGGCAGCGCGGTGAAGGATTGGGATAGCCTGCTGTGGCGCTTCGCGTCCACGCCGATCGTGGCGCCCGGGCCGTTCTCCCATATGTCCGGCATCGACCGCTTGCAGATGGTGATCGGCGGGCGCGGGCTGGTGCTCAAGGCCCAGGCGCAGGAGTTCGACGAGCGCGAGCCGTTCACGACCGTGCGCTTCACCGGCGAGATGGAGATCGTCACCGAGCTCGAGGCCGGCCCGGTCGAGGTCGTCAATCTGATGGCGCGGCGCGGTGCGGCGGAGATCGAGCTGTTGGCACTCCGCGAGCCCGGTGAGCGGCAACTGGCCGCCGGCACGCATCTCATCCATGCGGTGTCCGGCGATTGCAGCATTCGTCTCGACGGCGTGGGTTTTGCGATTTCGCACGAAAACACGTTGAAGGTCGAACTGACTGGGGCATCGACGCTCGTGCTCGTTTCGGGGCTGGCCGTGCTGGGGTCTATCCGGATCGTCGGTTGAACGGCGATCCTGCCCACCGAGCGATGCGCACAATCCGTGCATCTGGCCAGGTTGACGCCGCAGCGTCGGAGCACGATATCTGGCCTGATGCAGACCGCCGCTGAAGGGCAGGATATGACCGCGCCAGACAAAAACTCCGCCACGCTGTCCGACGGCGTCGTCGACTGGCTGACCAACGGCACGCGCGACCAGCGCTTCATCGACAACATCTTTGCCGAGATGTGCATCCGGCTCCAGCAGGCCGGCATTCCGCTGGCGCGGTCGACGCTTCACGTGCTGATCCAGCACCCGCAATGGCTCGGGGCCCGCTTCATGTGGTCCGACGGCATGCGCGAGGCGGAGATCGCGCGGGTCGACTATGACGTTCGCGAGCGGTCCGAATTCATCGGCAGTCCCGCCAACGAAATGTTCGACGGCGCAACCGAGGTGCGCGAGAATCTCGAACGCGACCCCTCGCTCGGCCGCAAGCACGCCCTCTACGACGAGATGCGCGCGAAAGGCCTGACCGAATACGTGGCCTGGCCGCTCTATCACACGCTCGGCAAGCGCCATCTCGTCACCTTCGCGACCGACCGGCCCGGCGGCTTCGACGCCGCGCATATCGCCGCCCTCAAGAACATATTGCCGGTGCTGTCGCTGGTCAGCGAAATCCGCATCAAAAACCGCCTGGCGCGGACGCTGCTCGAGACCTATGTCGGCTCCCACGCCGGCGAGCTCATCCTGGCCGGCGCCACCAGGCGCGGCACCGGCACGACGGTACGCGCCGCGATCATGATCTGCGACCTGCGCGAGTTCACGAGAATCTCCGACAACTGGCCGCGCGACGACGTCATCGACCTGCTCAACGACTATTTCGACGCGATGTCGGAGCCGATCGCGCGGCACGGCGGTGAGATCCTGAAATTCATCGGCGACGGCCTGCTCGCCATCTTCCCGCTCAGCGAGCCCAACGCCTGCGCAAACCTGCTGCATGCCGTGACCGAAGCCCGTCGCGCCATGGTCGTCCTGAACGAACGCAACAACGGCACCGGCCGCGCACCGCTGAACTACGGCATCGGCGTCCATGTCGGCGACGTCATGTACGGCAATATCGGATCGAGCACCCGGCTCGACTTCACCGTGATCGGCCCCGCCGTCAACATGGCCTCGCGGCTCGAAGCTTTGACCAAGCAATTGGGAAAGACGGTGCTGCTGTCGCGCGACTTCGCCGATCTGGTCGATCGCCAGTTCGATCTGGAGCGCTTGGGCGAGCACGGGGTGCGCGGCTTCAGTGAGCCGATCGAGCTGTTTGCGTATCACGGCTGAGGCGGGATGCCCGCGGCCACGCAGGTGTCCCCAATCGCGGGAAGCAAGATTTGCTGGTCTCGCCGCACGCGCCAAGCGCGTCCTGTTGCCAACGCAGGATTGTGTGACTACGCTTGGCGCCAGGCCCGCCCAAGCGTTTGATCGATCGGCCGCACGTTCATGCCAAAATTCCTTCGCATCGGACTCCATCAGTCGAACATATCCGGATACACGTCGAAGGCGTGGTGTGTCCGGCGCGTGGGCACGGCAATCTTCCTGAAATGGGGCGCCGTCGAGGTCCAGGGCGCGGGCGACGGCCGGAAGGTCTACTGGACGCGTCTGCCGCAGGAGAAAACAATTCGCTGCGGCAGCGCGCAGCGTGCCCAGGATTATGCAAAGGCCGCGATCGCGCGGCGCCGCAACCATCGCTATGAGCCGCTGGTTGGCGCGATCGTGCTCCGGCGCCGACCCGCGGGGGGCAACACCGAACTCAAGCAAGCCCTCGCCACAATCCTGATCGTCGATATCGTCGGTTCCACCGCAAAAGCGGCAAAGCTCGGCGATATCCGCTGGACCAAGGTGATGGGCCATTATTACGCGGCGGTCCGCAAGGAGCTGAAGAGTTCGCGCGGCAAGGAAGTCGTGACGACGGGCGACGGCGTGCTGGCGACGTTCAAGAAGCCCGCCGCTGGCATCTCTTGCGCGACCGCGATCCGGAAGGCCGTGCGCACGCTCGGCCTCGAGATCAGGGTTGGTCTGCATGCCGGCGAATACACGGTGAGCGGCACTGAGGCGGTCGGCCTCGCATTCCACATCGGCACCCGCGTCGCTGCGAAGGCGCGCGCCGGTGAGGTGCTGGTCTCGAGCGCGGTCAAGGAGCTACTGGTGTCGCAGCCCGAGATCCGCTTCAGGGATCACGGCGTGCACCAGCTCAAGGGCGTGCCGGAAAGGTGGAGGCTCTATAGGGTGGAAGGGTGAGGAGATTGCGCGAGGGTCGGCGTCAATCCACTTCAACATGATCGCATTCGACGCACTGATACACACGCTGTCCCGTACTCAGCACGGTCGCGAGGCGCAGTTTCCGCACGGCCGGGAGAAAGGAGACCGGAGAAAACCGCTTGTGCAGGAACGTCGCATGGGCGGGCAGGGGACCGGTGAGGCTGCCGGACATGACGACGATATTGAGTTTCGGCACACGAGCGCCAGCTTCAAATCTCCCGTGCAGATGGCGCCCGCCCGGCGCAGGACCAGCCGCAGCATTTCGAGAGAGCCCGGCCGGGGAGCCCAGGCTATTGGTCAATCGACCTCACCTCGACAGTACAGAGGCCAGCAACTCAACATCACCGCACCCCCGTGCCCTTGCAGCGCTGGCACTTCACCACCTTGTCGCCCTTCTTGAGCAAGCCTTTGCCCTCGCAATTTTTGCATTTCTGCTTCTTCTTGATGTTCGGGCCTTTTTCATTCGTCATGAAATTCTCCTGCCGCCAGAGGGCGGTGTTGTGCGGCCGTTCAGCGGACAGCCGGGCGATGCCGCGTAAGCCCTACACTGATGCCGGCTTCGGCACCACCAGCACCGGCACGCTTCCGTCCACCAGGACCTCGGATGTCTGGCTGCCCAAAAACAGCTTCCTGAGGCCGCGACGCCCATGGGAGGCCATGACGATCAAGTCGCAGCCCCTGGACTTAGCCGTTTCAATGATCGCAGTCGCCGGGTGCGCATTGGGAACATGCAAAAGTTCTGCAGGCGTGCCGATCTGCTCCGACATCGCGCGGGCTTCGTCGAGCACCTTGCCCGCACGGGCCTTGCAGGCGGCGTCAAAGCTATCGATCTCGTCCTGGCTCGGAATCCATCCCGAGTCGTGCCCGCCGCCATAGTCGACCGGCAGCGCTTCCGTCACGGTGATGATCGTCAGCCTGGCGTTCAAGGCCTTCGCCAGGGTGATGCCATGCTCAACGCCCTTTCTCGCGACGTCCGATCCATCCGTGCTCAAGAGAATGTTGGCGTACATGTGGTGGCTCCGTTGCCTGTCGAACAAAGTGATGCCTGGCCAATATGGTCCGGTACGCGCCGTGGGTCCACGCGCGTTTTCTTTGGCTTGCGCCGGCGATGCCGTGCCTGAATTGCTATTGAAACCTTACAGGTTCAACTTCGCTAGCGCCGTCATCATGCTCTTTGCATCGTCCAGACGGGTCAATTCGCCGGCCGCCGCCGCCCTGAGCACTTTTCGCGCCGGGCAGCATCAATAAACGCCCCAGCGTCTGGCAAGGGGTTTTACTGGCTGGATTGGCCTCGCGTCGTCAGTATATTCATCTCCATCTATCCATGGAGGTCGAGATGCATCGCTTCGTTCCGATGCTGGCGTTACTCACCACCGCTATATCCCTTGCTTTCTTGGAGCCGGTCCGGGCTGCCGAGGCAGATCGATACTGCCTGCGAGGTCGCAATTGGGGCTTTCCGGGCAATTGTCAGTTCGCCACCCGCTCGCAATGCCTGGCTGCCGCTTCTGGCACGAACGCATATTGCGGCATCAATCCGCGCTATGCCGCTTCGCGGCGACGCTAATAACCGCTCGGAGCTAAGCCATTCGGCGCTACCGCATGGCAGAAGCGGTCAATCAAGGAAAACCCCCGATGCGAAAGCTTGCACTGTTCGTCATCCTGCTCTCGTTCGCAGGAATGGTTCCTTCCAGTGAATCATTTGCTCAGAGTGCGCTTCGAGGCGCCGTCATTGGTGGTGCTGTCGGTGGTCGCCGCGGTGCTGCCATAGGAGCTACGGCCGGAGCCATCGCTGGCGCCCACCGGCGACATCAGCATTGGCATCGATATTATTGGAGGAACGGCAGCTGCTGGCATCGCTCGACCAGCGGAAGGTCGCACCGCGTGTCGCATCGGTACTGCCGTTGAGCCAGCGCGTAGTGGGTCGCGCGACTGGCGTGCGGCAAAGATCGAGAACGGCAACTCAATAGGGGATCGCAATGTTCTTCGCTCAGGAAGGATTCACATATCGAAATTTTCTGATGGATATGATTGCCGTATTCGCATTTGTCGTCTGGTTCTGGCTGCTCATCGTCATCTATGGCGACCTGTTCAGGCGCCACGACATTTCCGGATGGGGCAAGGCACTGTGGGTGCTCGCGCTGGTTCTAACCTCCTATCTGGGCATCTTTGCCTACCTCATCACCCAAGGCAGGGGGATGGCGGAACGCAGCGCCGAGCAGGCTCAGCGGGCGCGCGAGGAATTACGGCACGTCGTCGGCTTTAGTGTCGCCGACGAGCTTTCCAAGCTCGATCAGCTCAAACAATCGGGATCCATAACCGATATCGAGTACGGGCGCCTTCGCACCAAGCTGGTCTCTTAACCGTCGGTGCGCGACGCATGCGAAGCGGTGAGGGAAGCACGGAGGCCTATGATGCTCGCAAAGCCTTTTGGCACCGTTGGAGCTTTTATAGCTGGCTTTGCGATTGCGTGGACTGAAAGCGCGCATGCGGAAATATTCATAACAACCGCCACCATATCGCAGGGCGAGTTGGTCATCGTCGGAAGAGTAAGACGACCCCGCGAGCCCAGCGTGGAGATCAGGATCGGTCCAAGCAAAACCGTGAAAGTCGAGAGCACTTCGACCGGAGGGTTTCGGTGGATTGGACCGGAGTTTCCGTCCACTTGTATCGTAAAGATCACGTCCGGACCGGATACGAGAGACGTGGTGATACAGAACTGCGGCCTCCCCGGA
Source organism: Bradyrhizobium sp. LB14.3 (assembly GCF_040547985.1). NCBI lineage: Bacteria > Pseudomonadati > Pseudomonadota > Alphaproteobacteria > Hyphomicrobiales > Nitrobacteraceae > Bradyrhizobium > Bradyrhizobium sp. LB14.3. The sequence continues at coordinate 20,061 of NZ_JBEPQT010000024.1, read as the reverse complement.
CCGGCGGGTCCCCCAGGGCCGGCCGGACCTGCAGGCCCGATCGGACCGCCCGGGCCCAAAGGGAATTAGAAGGCAGATTTTCGTCTTCCAGGTTTGCAGGTTGCCCACCGGATCGCTCTCGCATCGCGAACCAGATGTCCCCGCCCTCGGCCGTGTTGAATTCGCGCAAGCTGTTGAACGGCACCACGCAGCGGTGCTCCGGACCCAGCCAGCGCGTTCAGTTGCTTGCTGTTCACGTTGCAGATGTTGGTCGTGCCGCCGTCGGGCTCCATCCGGAGCAATTCCTTGAAGTCGATCGTTTTGCTTTGGCTTGCAGCTTTTCAGCGCGTTTGGATGCCTTTGGCCTGGGCCTTTCGGTCGCCGCCTGAGAGCGGGATCTGGATGATGCGAGGGGACACGGCGCATAATCGCGCCGAAGCGGTCTTGAGAAAAGTCGCTAGGGTTTGCAGAGGCCGAGGCCGGAGACACCATCTGTCCGTCAAGAGCGACGTTCGGATAGGCGGTGTCGGGCTTGGGCAAAAACTAGGTACGGCCCCGGATCTGCCAACGAAGGAAAAAACGCAAGTAGGGGTCGGAGAGGTTCACTTCGCGCTTATCTTCGTCCCAGTCGATCACCGACTGTTCGCCAGACTTCATAGAAATGTTCACTAGTAGATGCTTCAGGGCGGAAGTGATCTCGTGTTTTTGGGGGATCATATACGCAAGTGCAGGCCAACCGGCGGGCCGTCTAGCTAAATATTTGAAAGCTCTGGTGGGCCCGGCAGGACTCGAACCTGCAACCAGACCGTTATGAGCGGTCCAGTACGCAGGTTAAAAAAATGTACCAAAATCAATTACTTGCAGATTTGCATTCTATCGCAAACATGCACATCGTCGCGTTTCATTTGCTTTCGTGCATTTTCATCGCGAACTGTCAGGGCTCTTCGTACCCACGAGAGGCGGCACTTTTTCGCGGGCCCTGATGTCGCAAGCGTTGCAGTGAATCCTGGGGGTATCTACTAGGTTGAGCTGAAAGAAGGTGCAGTCTTCGCATCGCCCCCGCATCCTCGTGTGAGGGCAGTTAAGTAGGATTCACAGACCGTGTTTCACGCGAAGGCAGATAGTATTGACGACCTGATGCGAGCGGTCTTCAGGCGCCTGCTATCCCGAAATACTGGCAATTTCAAAGTATCGTCGCGCAAGGGCAAGAGCACGGAGGTGTTCGGCGCGCTGCTCGAACTGACCAATCCGCGAGCGCGCCTTGGTAGATCGATGGGCCGCGCCCGGGTGTTCAGCCCTCTTGGAGAGTTGATGTGGTATCTTGCTGCAAGTAACTCCCTTGACTTCATTCAGTATTACATTCGCGATTATCACGAGTTCTCTGATGACGGTTGCACACTAAACGGCGCCTATGGACCGCGTATCTTCAGCGTCGAACGCGGTAGCGGCGAGGGCCCCGCGAATGATCAATGGGAACGTATGATCGAGACCTTGAGAAAACGGAATGGAACTAGGAATGCGCTGATACAGATTTTCACGAACGACGATGCGGCCCGCAGCACCAACGACGTTCCTTGCACATGTACGCTTCAATTCGTCATACGAGACAACAACGTTTCACTGCACACACACATGCGTTCGAACGATGCGTTCCTCGGTCTTCCGCATGACATTTTCTCCTTTACCATGCTTCAAGAGATCGCGGCCCGTGAGCTTGGGGTGGGGCTTGGGAGTTACCTTCATTCTGTAGCCAGCCTGCATCTTTATGATGATAACGAGAGGCTTGATTCAAGATTTCGGGCTCAGCAATATCTAGATGAGGGACTACACGAGATCGTTTCGATGCCTGCTATGCCGATGGGAAACCCGTGGTCAGCGATCCGGCAAGTCTTGAGGGCAGAAAGCAATATTCGTAACACGCGTCACGATCATAAGATCGAAGCTGATCTAGATCCGTATTGGGCAGATCTCATTAGGCTCATCAAAGCCTTTGCGATGGACAAGACCGGTCAGCCGCCGAACAAATTGGAGGAGCTGCTAGCCGATATCGTCTGTCCCACGTATCAGCTATATATTTTAGATCGAATCGCAAAGAAGTCTGGCTCCAGGAGGCAAGACGGCGATTTGTTTGGGGAAGTCGATGCCGGCCGGGATGCATAAGAGTGATACCGACGACATCGCTGCGTCGCTTGCGAGGTATGAACAGGAAAATGGTCAGCTTCCCGGCTTGAAGAGCCCCGTTTGGCGAGACACGCTTATTAGGCAGATTGTTTCGAGCCTACGACGGATTGCCTATGTTCACGCGATCAGAGATCGCGGTGTGTCGACTAGTAGATTGGATCCGCATCAAGCCGCATTTGATCCTCTCAAGGGAGCTTCGCTCCTGATGAGGCGAGGAGAAGCAGACGAGGCCGTCTGGCTGACGTTCGTTGCCACGCACTTTGGAAAGCACAAGGACGATGGCTGGAAGCTTGCGGCCAACGTTTTCGGCTCGTTTGGGGCGGAGCCAATCTGGACCGCGAAAGCCTACGGTCAAGCGCCCGGTGTTTTTCTTGCAACGCTCACGAGTCAGCGAGACGCATTGTCGGACATGAAACGTTCTGGACGGTATTCGAACCATCGGCAATATCAAAGCAAAGCGCCAGAGATTATCGATCGAACGTTTCGCTCGTTCTACGATTGGCAATTCGCCAGAGGTGGCTTTCCGCAGCTCATTAGAGCTGTTCACGAGGCGCATGGGCAAAACCCGAGTGAGGCCTTTGGCGTTCTCTATAAGTCGCTTGATGCTGTGTCTGGTTTTGGGCGCCTCGGTAAATTTGATTTCCTCACGATGCTGAGCAAGCTTCATATAGCTCCGATTGAGGCTGGTAGTACGTACCTTGTCGGCGCTACAGGTCCGCTAGCTGGAGCGAAGTTGCTCTTTCACAACGATAGAGCCCACTCGGTATCTTCGAAAGCTCTCCAGGCAAAAGTGGACGCCCTCGACAATTATCTAAATGTCGGAAAGCAGGTGATCGAAGACAGTTTGTGCAACTGGCAAAAGCGACCTGACAGATACGCATATTTTCGCGGCTAGTCGCGTATTGTTGGAATATACGAGTCCTCTTCCCAATGGTATCGGCGCTTGAGGAACGACATCTTGCCGTGTGGGAGAACACCAGCATTCTCTAGTTGCCCAACGACAATGCCCGGCGTCACATGAGATTCTCTCGCTGCAGCAATAATGGCCGCGCGGCTAGGTCGGGCGGTCATCAAGCGCTCTCGAATCTGAAGCGGCAGCAGTGCATTTTGCGCAAACTCATTTGCCTCCGTCTCTTTATCTGATTGATCGGCTGCTATGATGCTAGCGCCTTCACCGTCTATGTGGCTTTGTCCGTGTAGTACGACATGGCCTGCTTCGTGGAAGAACGTGAACCAAAGGTGATCCTCCGATAGGTGTCGAAAGCTAAGGTGGATAACCGGGTTTCCGTTTCGATTAAACCAAGACGCGCCGCTCGCGCGGCAGCCGTCAGGTGCCCGTGAGCTGGTGACCGCTACGCCGACCGCGCTACAGGCAGATTGGATGCGCGCGAAATAGCTCTTGGGGTGCTTGAACGCGGATAGCTTCCGCAGCGCAGGTAGAATTGTCTTGAAGCCTTGTGGGTCATATTTACCGAGCCTCAACAGGTCGGCTTGTTTTTCGCCAGCACGCAACCACACCAGAGTTGCCATGCCGTCTGCCGGGAAGACTAACGATGTTCTGAAGGCGACCTCGCCAACGCCGGTTGAGTATCGAGTGCCCCAATCTTGAATACTTGCGCAATCAAAAAACGCCAGCAAGTGTGAGCGCAGCGATTGTCCGCGAGCAGTCTGCGGCAACCAGCCGTATCGCTTCATGCTCTTGGTCGGCATCGTCGCTACCCAGGACTCTTCATCAGCAGGCCCGGTAGCGCCCAGCCGTGCAAGTTCTCGGATGTAGCTCTTGTCGCGCGCAAGCCAAAATCTAGAGGAGGAACCGAGTGTTTCTGCTAGCGCTTCAGCGATCACCAAAGTGATCCGTGATTGTCCCGAGATCAAAGCTTGGAACTGATCGGTTCGAAGACCTATTCTATCTGCTAACTCTTCCGGGGCCACTTCACGAGCCGCGAGCAGTCTTCGAATAGTCTCGCCTGGCGGCGACGCCCAGTTGGGATCCGTCATCATGCTGAGATCAACCCCTGCCTGCAAATATCAAGAAGCTTAATTCGGTGGGATTGCCGCCAACCGTCGCTGGTCATCGAATTAGCGCCGATCGGCTGAACGACGAGCCATGTGCCTGGTCCCAGATGAAACCTCAGCTTAATGGTTTCGCCCTCCATCATGATTTCCGGCAAGTCAGCTAGCTCGCCTAGGTACATCGCCTCTCGCATGTCTGCAATAACACTTCGAAGGCTTCGCGCTAGATCGGGGCCAAGCGCTTCAGTAGCTATTCCGTGCTCCATGGCGACCTCGCGGATGCGGCTCGAAAGGTAGCTCAGTTCCACGGTAGACTTACCTGGCGGCTATTGAGTTCTGTTGCAATGGCAGCGTCCGCGGCAAACGGGAAGCTATCCTTTGCCCGCCGTCGCCCAGGCGAATCATTCAAAATCTTGAGCTAGAAGTAGTATTAGCACCGTAGGATCCTATCAATACCGATCGTTTGTCCACATCGGAGCTTATATCGCTAGACCGGGTATTACGGTGACAGCGCATTTAACTCGTCTGTAGCCTATTAAGGCGGAAGGGCGCCATTGAGTGCACGGTCATCCTAGTCCCGCGATATCGATTAAGCTCGACCTGTCACGCCCCTGGCGCTCCTTGCGCCACATCGATCACGTGGCGATCCGATCCTACGGTGATCACCACAGTATAGCTCTTTTGCGCGCCGTTCTGATCAGTGGGCGGCGCGAGGTGCAGTTGGCCTCCGTACCATTCGCCGGGCAGGAGCGTATTGTCCTTGATCACCGCTTGCTCGAGCACGGCCATGTTGCGCTGACCAGCTTCGATCGTCCCCGAAATCATCGCGTCGTTTTGTGCGGCCGCGTTGCCTTGCGCGATCGCCGCGGCTGTCGGGCTGTAGAATGTGCCGGTGCGACCGCCTGGGGTCGTATAGGTGCCATATCCAGCTCGCGATGCGCCGTAGGCGTTGGCGCCGGCGGCGACCCCGGTCAGAAGCGCAGCCGCGACCTGCCGGTTCTTCTCCTCTTGAACAAGCATCTCGTACGTCACGATCTTCATTTCGAAGTCGGATCCCGCGGCGTGCTGGACGGCTTCAACTTGCCCGACTCGAAATTCGACCGGTTGGCGGCCGAGATTGTTGATGCCGACCACGAAGACGGGCCGGCCGTTCGCTTGGAGCTGCCGTGACGCTGGCCGAACGAGGACCAGGGAGCTCTTTTGCCGCGAGACGAGAGCAGGCTGGCCATCCCTCATGAGAGCTTGTTGCTGTGGATTAGAAGCCTTGAACGAGACCGTTTCGCCCGCCGTCATGCAACCGGTCAGCGCGGCGCAAGCCGCCACCAAGACTAAAATGCGCACGCTGAATTCCCCCGCCGAAAGAGTCGATGCAAGCGCAACCGCTGCGCGAGGGCAAGGGTAGTTTACGCGCGCAGACCCGCGGTCCTCGGTCAAAAAGTCTAAGAGGGCACACCGGCTTGCCGAGCCGAAGCTCGCGAAGCGAGCGAAGGCTGGTGGGCCCGGCAGGACTCGAACCTGCAACCAGACCGTTATGAGCGGCCGGCTCTAACCATTGAGCTACAGGCCCCGCCGCGAGACGGCCGCGAGAAAGCGTGGCCGGCAACGGTGCGCGGTTCGTTTACAGGGATGGAGCCGGGGGTGCAATGCTGGCTCTGGCGGATGGAAGCGTCGGCGCAGCATCGCTGGTAAATTTTTGAATACCCGAAACTTGCGACGATGCCCTTATGCTCCTGTTTTGCCCGACAAGTCAAATTGCCATGCCTAGGGCTCGATTTTTTCGCTGCCGTAACCCCTTGTGATCACTTGATCTTTCTACTGTGCATGGGGTTGTTTTCGCGGGTTTTGCTTTGAGGGGGGCCCGCGGCTCCCCCTGACGTCTTTGCCGGCGGGCTACAGCCCCTTGTCCGCGGGACGGCGCTAATCCACCGAAACCCCGGCGAACTCCACCACCTTGCGCCACTTCTCGGTCTCGTCGGTGACCAACTTGCCGAACTCGGCCGGCGTCATCGGCTTGGGGATGCCGCCGGTCTCGGCGAGACGGGCGATCAGCTTCGGGTCCTTCAGCGCTTCGCCGACGGCCTTGTTGAGGATATCGATCACGTCCGGCGGCGTGCCCTTCGGCGCGGAGATGCCGTAGAAGCCGACCGCTTCGAAGCCCGGCACGGTTTCGGCGATCGCGGGCACATCGGGCACGCTCGGCCAGCGCTGCGGCGAGGTCACGCCGAGTGCGCGGACATTGCCGCCCTTGGCCTGCTCCAGCGCCGACGGAAGGTTGTCGAAGATCAGCTGCACCTTGTTGGAGATGATGTCGGGGAAGGCGATCGCCGAGCCGCGATAGGGCACGTGCACCATGTCGCATTTGGTCATCACCTTGAACAACTCGGCCGACATGTGCACCGAGGTGCCGTTGCCGGAGGAGGCGAAGGAGATTTTTCCGGGATTGGCCTTGCAGTAGTCGATGAACTCCTGAACCGTCTTCGCGGGGAACGCGTTGGAGACGACCAGCATGTTGGTGAGCTGCATGATGCTCGCGACCGGCACGGTGTCGCGCAGGAAGTCGAACGGCAGCTTCTTGTACAGCGAGGTCGAGATCGCGTTGTTGGGCGCGACGAACAGCAGCGTATAGCCGTCCGCCGGCGAGCTGATCGCGGCCGCGGCGGCGATGTTGCCGCCCGAGCCGGTGCGGTTCTCGACGATGAACTGCTGGCCGAGACGGTCCGACAGCCATTGCGCCATGATCCGCGCGACGATATCGACCGGGCCGCCGGCGGAGAAGCCGATGATCCAGTGCACGGGACGATCGGGATATCCGGCTGCGGAGGCGGGAGGTGCGGCGCTAAAAAGCGTTGAAATGAAAACCAGCCCGAAAATACTGCTACGCAAAATTCGCAACATGAAGTCTCCCATTGTTCTATTGTCGTTGGGCTGCATGCTTTCACAAAATCGGGGCGCTGCCTACATCGTCGCAAGTCGATGTTGACGCGGGCCCGCCGGGACCGACCATGAGATTCGCAATCACCATTGTTCTCGGCGCGGCGCTGCTTTCAAGCCCCGCCGCTGCTCAAACCGGAGGCAAGCCCATTTCGACCACGACAATCAGCTCTACGATTAGCCTGGGCACCGCGACGCCCGGCGGCGGCTTTCCCCTCTATGGCAACGCTTTCGCGCAAGCGATGAATGCGGCCGATCCGCAAGCCATTATCGTCCCGCGCAACACCAAGGGCAGCAACGAGAACATTCCGCTCTTGGAGAAAGGCGAGCTCGATCTCGCTTTGGTCGCGGGCGAGCCGGCCTATGAAGCCTTTGCCGGCATCGGCCGCGGGCCGGTCCGGCTGAAGATTCTCACTGCGATCTATTCCAACCCCGGCTTGTTCGTGGTGCGCGCGGACAGTCCGTACAAGACGATTCGCGATCTTGTCGGTCAGCCCGTCGCATTCGGCGCAAAAGGCTCGGGCCTGCCGATCCTGGCGCGCTACGTGCTGGATGGGCTCGGCCTGAAGCAGGACGAGGATTTCAAGGCTGTTTATCTCGACCGCGCCGGCGACGGTCCCGCGATGGTCGAGGATGGACGTGTCGCCGCACTCTGGGGCGCCGGCATCGGCTGGCCCGGCTTTGCGGCCGTGGCCTCGAGCGCGTCAGGCGCGCGCTTCATCGCGCCCAGTGCCGAAGAGATCGCGCGCATCCGCGCCAAACATGCGTTCCTGAAGCCGCTGACCGTGCCGGCGGGCAGCTATCCAAAACAATCCGAGCCGATCGCCTCGCTCGGATCCTGGAGTTTTGTCCTGACGCGCGAAGACCTGCCGGACGATGTCGCCTACCGGCTGGCGAAGACGCTGCACGGCGTCGAGGCAAATTTCTGCAAGCAGCTCGCGCAAGCCTGCGAGACCACGGCCGCGAACACGGTCGCGGCCGCGCCGAAGCCGGAGCTGATCCATCCGGGCGTGATGAAGTATTTTCGCGAGATCGGAGTGGTGAAGTGACGGGCGCAACAAGCGACCGTCATTCCGGGGCGATGCAGAGCATCGAACCCGGAATCTCGAGATCCCGGGTCTGGTCCTTCGGACCATCCCGGGATGACCGCTACGCGGTCACTTCTTCACCATCGCACACGCCGGGTCCGGCGGACCGAACGCCTTGTCGCCGGAGATCGTCGCGAGGATCTTGTAATAGTCCCACGGATATTTGCTCTCCTCCGGCGTCTTCACCTGCACCAGCCAGAGGTCGTGCACCATCAGATTGTCCTCGCGCAGTTTGCCGTTGCGGGCGAAGAAATCCTCGATCGGCTTTTCCCGCATCTTCGCCGCGACCTTGAGCGGATCGTCGGTGCCGGTTTCCTTGATGGCGTTGAGATAGTGCATCACGCTCGAATAGACGCCGGCCTGCCACATCGACGGCATCTTGTTCATCTTGGCGAAGTAGCGCTTCGACCATTCGCGGGTCTTGTCGTCCATGTCCCAATAGAACGACGTCGTCAGCAACAGCCCTTGGGCAGCCTGCAAGCCGAGGCCATGGATGTCGGTGATCAGCGCCAGCAGCGCCGCCATCTGCTGGCCGCCCTTGAACACGCCGAACTCCGATCCGGTCTTGATCTCGTTCATGTTGTTGGGCGGACCGGCGGCGATGCCGATGATCTTGGCCTTGGAGGCCTGCGCCTGCAGCACGAACGAGGAGAGGTCGGGCGTTGCCAGCGGCGGCTTCACCGAGCCCAGCACCTTGCCGCCGTTGGCGGTCACGACCGCCGAGGCGTCGCGCTCCAGCGAATGGCCGAAGGCGTAGTCGTCGGTGATGAAGAACCAGCTGTCACCGCCGCGCTTGACCACGGCGTCCGCGGTGCCGACCGCGAGCGCGCGGGTGTCGAACACCCACTGGATCGCGTAGGGCGAGCAGAACTTGCCGTGGAAATCGGCGGTGCCGGTGGAGTGGGTGATGAACAGCCGCTTCTTCTCGTTGGCCATGTTCTGCACCGCGAGCCCGACCGCGGAGACCGGCACGTCGACGATCAGATCGACCTGGTCAACGTCGTACCAACGCCGCGCGATGGCGCCGCCGATGTCGGCCTTGAGCTGGTGGTCGCCGACGACGATGCTGATCGGCTTGCCGAGCACGGTGCCGCCGAAATCGTCGATCGCCATCTGCGCCGCCGTCACCGAACCCTGGCCGGTCGGTGCCGAGGCCGGGCCGTTCATGTCGGTGAGCACGCCGATCTTGACGATGTCGTCGGAAACCTGCGCCATTGCGGCGCCCGGCAGCAGCGTTGCCGCCAGGAACGTCGCTGCAAAGCCGGCAGCGACCGGCAGTCCAAATCTCGTTGGCTTCACGCGTGTCCTCCCCTGATCCGGCGCGTTGGCCGGTGTTGCTTCCCGGGTATGGCCCGGCTGAATTGGTTTCTTTTGCAACTATTTGGGGGCGGGCGTCAATGTCAGGCCGCGAAGCGGATTTGTCCGGCCGGCGAGGGATCGTAGCCGGTCAGCTCCTCGGCGGGCTGCCGCAACCTTTTTCGCTGAGGAACCGGATCAAGGCCTGCATGGTGGGGCGGAAATAGCTGCGCTGCCGCATCGCGAGGTCAAAATTCTCCCAGACCAGCGGCACGAAATCGAGGTCGGCCGAGCGCGCCGCCGCACGCGTCGCGATCCGGCGCAAATCGCGCGTCGAGGCGCCGGCGCGCGTCAGCAGCACGTCGAGCAGCATCTGCGCGCCTGTGCCCTGTTGCCGCATCGCCATTCTGGCACCGAGCGCGAGCACGTCGGAGAGGCCGCGCAGCCGTTTCGGATTGCCCGGCGGCAACACGAGACCCTGCTCGCGGCGCACGAACGCGACCAGCAATGCATCATGCAGGTCCGGAGCGTCACGCAGCACCGTCGCACTCGCTGCAGCGGCAAGATTTGCCGTCGGCATCGAGGCTGTGGAAGTGCACCGCCACGGCCGTCACCTCGTCGCGCTGCAGGCGCTCCAGCCAGCGTGCGCGCAGCGATTGGGCGCCGGAACGAGCAAACGCGTCACGAGTGCGGCGCAATCCATCATCATCATGCTCGCGTCATAGCCAATTGGAACCCGATCATGGCCGTCCGCCGCCTGTCCGTTGCACTCGCGCTTCTCTGCGGCCTCGCCGCGGGCGTTGCGGCCTCATCCGCGGAGGACCGCGCGATCGTGCTGGCCACGACCACGGCGACGCAGGAGTCCGGCCTGCTCGATTATCTGCTGCCGATCTTCCGCGAAAAGACCGGCATCGACGTGACGGTGATCGCGCGGCGCGCCGACGAGGTGCTCGACGGGGCGCGGAGGGGCGAAGTCGACGTCGTGCTGATGCACGCACGGCCGCAGGAGGAGAAATTCGTTGCGGACGGTTTTGCCGTGAAGCGCTTTGACGTGATGTACAACGACTATGTGCTGATCGGGCCGAAGAGCGATCCCGCCGGCGTGAAAGGCAAGGACATCGCAACCGCGCTGAAAGCGATCGAGGCCAAGGGTGCGCCGTTCGTGACGCGCGGCGATCGCTCGGGCACGCATGCCGCAGAGCTCGCGCTCTGGATCGTCGCCGGTATCGACATCGCGAGCGTCAAGGGCGCTTGGTATCGCGAGGTCAAGCAGGGCATGACCTCCGCCCTCGACGCAGCGCGCACGGCGAACGCCTATGTACTGTCCGACCGCGGCAGCTGGATCGCATTTCGGGAGCGCGGCGATCTCGACGTCCTCGTCGAAGGCGACAAGCGGCTGCTCAACCAATACGGCGCGATGCTGGTGAACCCCGCGAAGTTTCCGAACGTGAATAAGGAGCTCGGGCAAGACTTCATCGACTGGCTGACCTCGCCGGAGGGGCAGGCGGCGATCGCCGGATACAAGGTCGACGGACAACAGCTGTTCTTCCCCAATGCGGACAAGTCAGGCGGCTGACGTTCGTATCGCCAACGGTTGCCAAACCTGGCGATGCATGGTCCATCATGGCGCATGACCCAGCGCCTGCCGCCATCGCTGACGCCGCTCGACACCGCGCTCGCTGCGTTGCTGAAGGGGCTTGATCCGCTCGCGCCGGTGCAGTTGCCACTGACTGAAGCGGCCGGCTGTATCGCGGCGGGCACGCCGCTGCTTGCGGCCCATCCGCCTCGCGACGTCGCTGCCGCGGACGGCTGGGCATTATGCGCCAATGATCTGGTCGGCGCGTCCTCCTATTCACCGCTGCCTCTCGCAACGGCGCCGCCCTGGGTCGATGCGGGGGACGCGATGCCGGCGGGATGCGACTGTGTGCTCGATGCCGACGCAGTCGAACTGTGCGGTCCGCTCGCCCAGGTGCTGGCGGAGGGCGTGCCGGGGCAGGGCATCAGGCGCGCCGGAGGTGACATCGACGGAGGCACGCCTGCCGCGGCAGAGGGGTATCCGGTCGGTCCTGCCGCTCTGCTGCTCGCGCGCGCCGCCGGACTGGACCGACTGAGCGTGCGCCGCCCGCGGCTGCGCATTGTCAATGTACCAGGCGCAACGGGGACCATGCATCTGATTGCGGACATCGCACGCGCCGCAGGGCTGGATGTGCAAACTCACGAGGCCAGTGCGCGAGATGCGGCATCGATCGCGGAGGCGTTCGACGCTCCCACCTACGATCTCCTGCTGACGGTCGGCGGCAGCGGCGTCGGTCGCAAGGATGCAGCTGTCACGGCGCTGGCCCGGCGTGGTGATGTGATCGCGCATGGTCTTGCGCTCCAGCCCGGACGCACCGCGGCGGCCGGGCGGCTCGGACAGGTTCCCGTCATCGCCTTGCCCGGCTCGGCCGATCAGGCGCTTGCGGTCTGGCTCGCGCTCGTGCTGCCGCTCGTAGACCGGCTGTCGGCGCGGCTGCCGCGCCGACGGATAACCTTGCCGCTCGCGCGAAAAATCGCATCCAGCGTCGGCATCGCCGAAATTGGCCTGCTGGTCGAGGAACATCATGCGTGGGTGCCGCTTGCGGTAGGCGAATGGCCGCTCCAGGCAATTGCCCGTGCCGATGCATGGCTGCTTGTTCCCGCCAGCCACGAGGGATTTGCAGCGGGCGCGCCGGTCGATGCCTATCTGATGCGGGAATGATATGGGCTTTGGCATGACAATGATCCCGCAATCGCAAGTCCGCAGCACCCTCGAACAGGAGCAGTTTCTCAAAATCCTGTCCCGCGAGGAGGCGCTGGCACGCTTTGAGGCCGCGCTGTTCCCGCGCGCGATCCCAAGCGAAAGCCGCAAGCTTGCCGATGCGCTCGGTGCGGCACTCGCCGAAGACATCACCGCGCCGATCGACGTGCCGCCGTTCGACCGTTCCAATGTCGACGGCTTTGCGGTGCGCTCGGCGGACCTTGCAGCGGCCGGCGAAGGCGCACCGGTTCGCATCGGGTTGAATGGCGAGATCATCCACTGCGGTACCGCACCGGCGCTGCAAGTGGTGGCGGGAACCGCAACGCCGATTGCCACCGGCGGTCCGCTGCCGCGCGGTGCCGATGCCGTCGTCATGGTCGAGCACACCCAGCCGGCCGGCCTTGATGCGATCGACGTCCGTCGTGCGGTGTCCCCCGGGCAATTCGTATCCTATGCAGGATCCGACATCGCGCGCGGCGAGGCGCTGCTGCGCGCCGGCACGATCATCGGCTCGCGCGAGATCGGCATGCTGGCGGCCTGCGGCATTGCAGACGTGACCGTCGCGCGCAAACCGCGGGTTGCCGTGATCTCCACCGGCGATGAGCTGGTCCAGCCCGGCGAGGTGCTCGCGCCCGCCGCGATCTACGATACCAACGGCGCGATCGTCACCGCTGCGATCGACGAGAACGGCGGCGATGCGGTTTTCCTCGGCGCGATTCCGGACGACGAAGCCAGGCTCGAAGCCGCCATGCGCAGCGCGCTTGCGGATGCCGACATGCTGGTGCTCTCCGGCGGCACGTCGAAAGGCGCGGGCGATCTCTCTCATCGCATCATCGGCCGGCTCGGCCAGCCCGGCATCGTCGCGCATGGTATTGCGCTCAAGCCCGGCAAGCCGTTGTGCCTTGCGGTCTGCGACGGCAAGCCGGTGGTGATCCTGCCGGGTTTTCCGACCTCGGCGATGTTCACCTTCCACGACATGATCGTGCCGGTGCTGCGCAAGATGGCCGGGCTGCCACCACGCTCCGATGCCAAGGTGAACGCGACTGTGCCGGTGCGCATTGCTTCCGAGCTCGGCCGCACCGAATTCGTCATGGTCTCGCTGGTCGAAGGCAAGGACGGCTTGATTGCTTATCCCTCCGGCAAGGGCTCCGGTGCGATCACATCGTTCGCGCAGGCCGACGGTTTTTTGCGCATCGACGCGCTCGCCGAGCAGATGCCGGCCGGGACCGAGGCCGAGGTGACGCTGTTTACGCCGCATGTGCGGGTGCCCGATCTCGTCATCGTCGGCAGCCATTGCACCGGCCTCGATCTCGTCACCGCGCAACTCGCGCACGCCGGCCTGACCGTGCGCTCGATCGCGGTCGGCAGTCTCGGCGGGCTTGCAGCGGCGCGGCGCGGCGAATGCGATCTGGCGCCGATCCATCTGTTCGACGACAAGAGCGAGACCTACAATACGCCTTACCTCGTCGAAGGACTCGAGCTCGTGCCGGGATGGCGCCGGATGCAGGGCATCGTGTTTCGCCAGGGCGACAAGCGTTTCGAAGGCCTGGACGCGAAGCAGGCCGTCGCCGCCGCGCTCTCGGATCCCGTCTGCATCATGGTCAATCGCAACCAGGGCGCCGGCACGCGCATCCTGATCGACCGGCTGCTCGGTGGTGCGCGCCCGGAAGGGTATTGGAACCAGCCGCGCTCGCACAGCGCGGTGGCCGCGGCCGTCGCACAGCACCGCGCCGACTGGGGCATGACCATTGCGCCGGTCGCCCATGCGGTCGGCCTCGGTTTCATTCCGCTCGCGGAAGAGCATTATGATTTCGCGCTGGTGACAGTGCGCAAGCAGCGGCCGGCGGTGCAGGCCTTTCTCGCCGCACTCGGTTCGGACGAGGCGCGCGCCGCGCTGGAGCGGGCCGGCTTCCGGCCAGCGTAGAGCTGGATTAAGACGCCGCATCCAGCGCGGCCAGCCGCTCGGCTTCCGCGATATCCTCGATCGTATTGGCGTTGAAGAACGGATCGAGCGGCTCGGTCGGCCACGTCACCGTCGCGAGCGGGTAGCGCCCGGTCCAGCGGTCGATCTTGCGTAGGTCTTCGACCACCAGCGCGTGACGCAGTTCGTCGCGCAAGCCAACGCGCCACAATCCGATCACCGGATGCGACTGGTCGCCTGACGCCGCAACGGCGAGCTCGGCATTCGCCGCGAGGCGCTCTTCATGCAAGCGCGCGACCAGATCGCGCGGCAGGAAGGGACAGTCGCCGGCGGCGCTGAGCACCCACTCCACCTCAGGCCGGTTCGCTGCGGTCCAGTCGAGCGCGGCAAGGATGCCGGCGAGCGGGCCGGGAAAGCCGGGGACATCGTCGGCGACGACATGCAATCCGAATGAATCAAAGCGGGCGGGATCGCCGTTGGCATTCAGGATCAGTCCGCTGCATTGGGGCGCAAGGCGTGCGATCGCCCGCTCCAGGATGGTGCGCCCGCCGATGGTCCGCATCGGCTTGTCGCCGCCGCCCATGCGCCGCGCCAGGCCGCCGGCGAGCAGCACGCCTTGCGTCGTCGGAAAGCTAGTCTCCACCACCTTCACCCTTGCGCTTGTGCTTGGCCGATTCCTCCTCGATGTAAGCGAGGTTCTGGTCGTAGACGATGCGCTCTTCGCCCGCGAGTGCGATGAAGCGTTTTCCGCGCGCGCGTCCGACCAGCGTCAGCCCGACCTGGCGTGCGAGATCGACGCCCCAGGCCGTGAAGCCGGAGCGCGACACCAGGATCGGAATTCCCATGCGCACCGTCTTGATCACCATCTCCGAGGTGAGCCGTCCCGTGGTGTAGAGGATCTTGTCGGATGCATCGACACCGTGGCGGTACATCCAGCCCGCGATCTTGTCGACGGCGTTGTGACGGCCGACGTCCTCGGTGTAGCAGAGCGGTTCGCCCTCCCTGCACAGCACGCAGCCATGGATCGCACCGGCTTCCAGATAAAGCGAGGGCATCGTGTTGATGGTCTGGGTCATCTGGTAGAGCCAGGAGGTGCGCAACTCGGCCTTCGGCAGCGCAACGCTCTCGACCGCTTCGAGAAGGTCGCCGAAGGCGGTGCCCTGCGCGCAGCCCGAAGTCTGCGTGCGCTTCTTCAGCTTGGCTTCGAAATTGGTGTGGTGTTCGGTGCGCACCACGACCACCTGGAGGTCGTCGTCGTATTCGACCTCGGTGACCTCGTCATTATATTTCAGCATGTTCTGGTTGAGCAAATAGCCCAGCGCCAGATATTCCGGGTAGTCGCCGATCGTCATCATGGTGACGATTTCCTGCGAATTCAGGTAGAGCGTCAGCGGCCGCTCCATCGGCACCTTGATCTCGATCCTGGCGCCGGACTGGTCGGTCCCGGTCACGGTCTGGGTCAGGCGCGGGTCGTCCGGGTTCGGCGCGATCACGGGCACCGGGGCTTTGTCGATCTTCATCATGGCCGCGAGGTTAGCATGACATTGGGGTCAAGCCGATATAAGCAAGGCGGTGGAAAGCGAAAATGTCTCTTCTCGTCATTGCGAGCGCAGATACGGCTGACGGAGATCACGTTGTTATGAAAGTCATCGGCCTTGCAGGCTGGAGCGGTGCGGGAAAGACCACGCTGTTGACGCGGCTGATCCCGCATTTCAACGCGCAGGGCTTGCGCGTCTCGGTCATCAAGCACGCACATCACCAGTTCGATGTCGACGTGCCCGGCAAGGACTCCTGGCGCCATCGCGAGGCCGGCGCGGCCGAGGTGCTGGTGGCTTCGTCAAATCGCTGGGTCCTGATGCATGAGTTGCGCGGCGCGGCGGAGCCGCGACTGCCGGAACTGTTGAGCAAGCTGTCCGCGGTCGATCTCGTCGTGGTCGAAGGCTTCAAGCGCGAGCCGCATCGCAAGATCGAGGTGCATCGCGCCGCGAACGACAAGCCGTTGCTGTTTCCCGATGATCCCGGAATTTTCGGGATCGCGGCCGATGTCGCCATTGAAACGCGACTGCCCACCGTCCATCTCGATGATATCGAGGCTGCTGCGGCGCTGCTGCTCCGCGCGGCGATGCCGGTCGAGGAAGCGGTCGCGAAAAGCGCTGCGATGCGTTGACGAGGCACCATGGCGCAATTGTCCGACGATTGTTTTGCCTTCGGTGGACCGATGATGTCAGTCGGCGAGGCCGTTGGCCTGATCACGACGCGCGTCAGCGCGATTGCCGATCTCGAAACCGTGGCGCTGGTCGATGCGGACGGGCGTGTGCTGGCGCGCGACATTGCGGCGCCTCTGCCGCTGCCGCCGTTCACCAACTCGGCCGTCGATGGCTACGCCGTGCGCAACGCAGATGTTCCGGACAGCGCGGAACGGGCGCTCCCGCTCGACGGCCGCATCCAGGCCGGCGGCCTTGCACAGGCGCAGATCAAGGCCGGCCACACCGCGCGCATCTTTACGGGCGCGCCGATGCCGCCGGATGCCGAAACCGTCTTCATGCAGGAAGATGTCCGCATCGATGATTCCGGCCGGATTGTGCTGCCGCCGGGACTGAAGCCGGGTGCCAATGTCCGGCCTGCGGGCGAGGACATTCCCGAAGGGCACATCGCGCTGCGCGCAGGCCAGCGGTTGCTGCCGCAGCATGTCGCGCTCGCCGCGGCGTTCGGCCTTGTCAGGCTCGACGTCGTCAGGCGCATCCGCGTCGCGGTGTTTTCGACCGGCGACGAACTGGCTTCGCCCGGCGAGCCGCGCGCGACCTCGCAGCTCTTCGACTCCAACCGCTACATGCTGATGGCGATGCTGCGCCGGCTCGGCTGCGAGGTCAGCGATCTCGGCATATTGCGCGACGAGCGCAACGCGCTCGCAAATGGCTTGAAGCAGGTGGCAAGCAGCCACGACCTGATCCTCACCACCGGCGGCGTCTCGACCGGGGAGGAGGATCACGTCAAGGCGGCGGTCGAAAGCATCGGCTCGCTGGTGTTGTGGCGGATGGCGATCAAGCCGGGACGGCCGGTGGCGATGGGCATCATCGAGGGCACGCCGCTGATCGGATTGCCGGGCAATCCCGTCGCGAGTTTCGTGACTTTCGTGCATGTGGTGCGGCCGACGGTGCTGGCGCTCGCGGGCAGCCTGGCCGAGCCGCTGTTGCCGATCCCGGTGCGCGCGGCATTCACCTACAAGAAAAAGATCGGGCGGCGCGAATATGTTCGGGCGTCCTTGCGGCGCGGACAGGACGGCGCACTCGAGGCTATCAAGTTCCCGCGCGAAGGCGCCGGCCTGTTGTCGTCGCTGGTCGAGACCGACGGTCTCATTGAACTGGGCGAAGACATCACCCAGGTCGAGCCGGGGCAGGGTGTAGGTTTCCTATCCTATGCCGATCTGCTCTGAGGCTTGGCGTTCTCTTGGCGTTGTCTTGGCATTGTCTTGGCGTTGACGCCATCAAGTCAGCCCTCCATGTTGCGCCCATGACCAGAACGACGCTCGATCTCACCGGGTTGAAATGCCCGCTGCCCGCCCTGAAGACGCGCAAGGCGTTGAAACCCTTGCAGCCGGGCGATCAGCTCGAGGTGTACTGCACGGATCCCTTGTCGGTGATTGACATCCCGAACCTGATCCGCGAGACCGGCGGCACGGTGGAGATCACCGAGCGCAACGACGCACGCATCGTGTTTTTGATAGAGAAGACCGATAGGCCGATAGAAAAAATCAATGGTGCGCCGCCCACTTAGCCAGCGGTCACTCGGTTGATACCTACCTTTTGTCTATCGACATCGCTCATCACTTCTGCCCCAATCGACTTCCTCCGCCGAGACGCGGAGGTCGAGTCTTGCCCGCGATACGCGGAGCAGCGGGACATCGCATGAAGCCTGAACGCGGCGTCGGGCATAGATCTCGGGGTTGAGGGGTTAACGTTTGGATGTGCGTGACAATCCTGGCGCGCATCGTGTGATTGTGCGGAGCAGCAGGGACAGGCTGCACCGCAATGGGCTGAGGAACAGGATCTAGCGGCGGGCCGCTCAGAAGGGCGTCCGCAGGGGAGGAACGCATGACGACAATCGAGAGCGCTGGAACGATTTCAGGCGCCGGCGCGGGTTTTCTTGATCGCGAGCGCACGATCGCCAAAGCCGGGTTCAATCGCTGGCTGGTGCCGCCGGCCGCGCTGTGCATTCATCTCTGCATCGGCATGGCCTACGGCTTCTCGGTGTTCTGGCTGCCGCTGTCGCGCGCGATCGGCATCACGGCGCCGAAAGCCTGTCCGGATATGTCGCTGTGGCAGGAGCTCTTCACCACCAGTTGCGACTGGAAGGTCGCGAGCCTCGGCTGGATGTTCACCCTGTTCTTCGTCGTGCTCGGCGTTGCCGCTGCCGTCTGGGGCGGCTGGCTCGAACGGGCTGGTCCGCGCAAGGCCGGTTTCGTCGCGGCGATCTGCTGGTGCGGCGGCCTGTTCCTCGGTGCGATCGGAATCTACACCCACCAGCTCTGGCTGATGTGGCTGGGGTCCGGCGTGATCGGCGGCATCGGCCTTGGCCTCGGCTACATCTCGCCTGTGTCCACGCTGATCAAATGGTTTCCCGATCGCCGCGGCATGGCGACCGGCATGGCGATCATGGGTTTCGGCGGCGGCGCCATGATCGGCGCACCGTTTGCCAACATCCTGATCAACTACTTCAAGACACCGACCGATGTCGGCGTGTGGAAGTCCTTCCTCGTGATGGGCATCGTCTATTTCGTCTTCATGACAATCGGCGCTTTCGCCTACCGCGTGACGCCGGCCGGCTGGAAGCCTGACGGCTGGACGCCGCCGAGCGAGAAGAAGACAATGATCTCCGAGCATCACGTCCATCTCGACAACGCGCACAAGACGCCGCAGTTCTGGCTGATCTGGTGGGTGCTGTGCCTGAACGTGTCGGCCGGCATCGGCGTGATCGGCATGGCCTCTCCGATGCTGCAGGAGATCTTCGCCGGCAAGCTGATCGGCCATCCGGAGCTCGCCTTTGGTCAGCTCTCGGTCGAGCAGAAGACTGTCATCGCCGGCATCGCGGCGGGCTTCGCGGGCCTGCTGTCGCTGTTCAACATCGGCGGCCGCTTCGTCTGGGCGTCGTTGTCTGACTATATCGGCCGCAAGAATACGTATTACACGTTCTTTATCCTCGGCATCGTGCTCTACGCACTAGCGCCGACGTTTGCGGCGATGGGCTCGAAGATGCTCTTCGTGCTCGGCTTCGGCATCATCCTGTCGATGTATGGCGGCGGCTTCTCCACGGTGCCGGCCTATCTGGCCGATATGTTCGGCACTCAGTTCGTCGGCGCGATCCACGGCCGGCTGCTGACGGCGTGGTCCACCGCGGGCATCATCGGCCCCGTTGTCGTGAACTACATCCGCGAGTTCCAGCTCGCAGCGGGCGTGCCGCGTGACCAGCTCTACAACACGACCATGTACATTCTCTGTGCGATGCTGATCGCCGGCATCATCTGCAACTACCTGATCAAGCCGGTCGACTCGAAATGGTACATGAGCGAAGCCGAAGTCGCGAAGCTGCAGGCGGCGGGCGCCGGCGCCAATACGGTTCAGACGGGCTCGTTCGGGATCGGCACCGGCGGCCTCGATATCAAGGCTGCGCTGTTCTGGCTGTTCGTCGGCGTCCCGCTGGCGTGGGGCGTGTACAAGACGCTCGAGAGCGCGGTTAAGATCCTGTAATCGCAAACCCACATCGTCGGGGGGGGGGGGGGGGGGGGCGGGGGGCGGGGGGGGGGGGGGGGGTACATTAATTAGCGTTGTGTGGGGGGTTTTTGTTTTGGGATGAAGCTGGAGTGTGCCGCACGCGGCGGG